>CAMBYR010000048.1 GCA_945872375.1 uncultured Blautia sp.
ATCCTATACAATGATTATACGGGATAGATAATCAGAGCGCAATATTTAAATTCAAAGTCTTCTATGACTAAATTCTATGACTTTCTAGAACTAATTTTAACTGATTTGTAGTCATAACTCAAGCACATGAAAAGTATATGATGGCAGCATGTTACCTGCGATCAGTAACACCTTGTTTTACTTTATTCCATTATCAAAATAAAGAATTGACAACCTAAAGTGAGTATGATAAAATTGCATAAATTGTTTATAATTTGGAAGAATCTCACGAGGGTGTGAGTGCTGCAGGCACTTCTGAAGCTGTGTCTTGTCGGTACTCATTTTTTTTACTTTCAGGTTTCCGGCAAAAACCAGACGTGTGGATCTTTTTCCACTTTATACACACGAGGAAAGGAGAAAAAAATTTATGATCGATGTCATCACACAGGTAAACAGTTATGTAAATGGTATCGTATGGGGCTGGCCGGCACTGATTCTTCTTGGTTTTGTCGGTGTATTGATGACCTGCCTCACCAAATTCTTTCAGTTAAGTCATTTTGGCCACTGGGTAAAAAATACGATCGGAGCCATCTTCGGAGACAGGCATGTCACACAGCACACCGAAGACCGTTCCATTTCCCAGTTCCAGTCTCTCTGTACCGCGCTTGCCGCAACCGTAGGTACCGGTAACATCGTTGGTGTAGCCGGAGCTATCGCCGTCGGAGGTCCCGGCGCCGTATTCTGGATGTGGCTGATTGCATTCTTCGGAATGATGACCAACTATTCCGAAAACGTTCTCGGTATTCTGTACCGCCGCAAAAATGCCAAAGGAGAATGGTGCGGAGGCGCCATGTATTACCTGAAAGACGGTCTCGGAAGCAAACCGGGCTGCAAGGGAATCGGCACCGTACTGGCTGTTCTGTTTTCCTGCTTCTGCCTGCTGGCATCCTTCGGTATCGGAAATATGAGCCAGGTAAACAGTATGGTAAGCAATGTAGAAACAGCATTTGGCATCCCAACCATCGCTACCGGTGTTTTCCTGTTCATCGCAGTTTCCGCTGTAATCCTTGGCGGATTAAAGCGTATCGCTTCCTTCACTGAAAAAATCGTTCCTTTCATGGTGATTGCATACCTGATCGGTACACTGATCATTATCTGTATGCACATCGGAACGATCCCGGCAGTATTCGTTTCCATCTTCCAGGGCGCATTTGCACTGAAATCCGCAGCCGGCGGTGTCGTTGGTTCCGGTATTGCCCTTGCTATGCAGATGGGTATGAAACGAGGAGTCTTCTCCAACGAAGCAGGTCTTGGTTCTTCTGTTATGGTTCATTCCAGCTCCAACGTAAAAGAGCCTGTACGTCAGGGTATGTGGGGAATCTTCGAAGTATTTGCCGATACGATCATCGTATGTACCCTTACCGCATTGACCATTTTAAGCTCCGGTGCTGTTGATCTTGCAACCGGTCAGCTTACCGAAGCGGCTGCAGAAGTCGGTTCCAGTTCTCTGATGAGCTATGCCTTCTCCCAGACCTTTGGCAGCGTGGGTGCATGGTTTATCGCTCTGGCCATCCTTCTGTTCGCTTACTCCACGGTTCTTGGCTGGAGTCATTATGGCTCTACTGCCTGTGAATACCTGTTCGGGACAAAATCAGTATTCGTATATCGTATTGTATTCGTTATCATCGTTCTGGCAGGCTCCGTGATTGAAGCACAGCTTGCATGGGATATCTCCGATACCTTCAACGGTATGATGATGATCCCTAACTTAATTGGTGTTCTGGTACTTTCCCCTGTTGTTATGAAATGTACCAAAAACTATGTGGACCGCCGTATCAAAGGCAAAAAGATCAAACCAATGCTTTCCATGTTCCCGGATATCCAGGCTGAACAGGAAAAAGGGCTTGACTAAAGATTCTTACATAAATCGACCGCACGCATGGCAGTTTCGTCATACGTGCGGTTTTTTGTTATCTTGTGAGCTTCTTTGCCCAGTGTCCGTAGTTTACCTTAATAAACGCAGGCACACATTTAAAAAGCTGGTCCAGGTTCAGGCACCATACCACCACAATTGGTGATGCATGAACCACAAATGCCATAATAAACGACAATGGAATCACTATACACCAGATGCTGATCAGATCCAGCTTCATGATGTATTTTGTATCTCCGCCTCCCTTGATGATTCCGGAATTGACCGGCATCTGATAGGACATTCCCACCATCACCACGCACAGAATATGAAGGAACGATCTGGCCAGCAGCCTGCTTTCCTCCGAAAACCGATACAGCGATAAGATTGGTTCAATCAGAAGGAACAGAAGGGTTCCGCAGCAGATCCCCATAATCAGAAACAGTACCTGAAAGGTTCGTGCATACATGCGGATCCTCTTTTCGTCTCCCTGCCCAATGACCATGCCGATCATAACATTTGCCGTTGAGGCTGCTCCCACTGCCACTGTCTTCACAATCAGGAACAGATTGGACGCCATACTGTTCGCCGCAATCGCGCTGGAAGAAAGATGTCCCAGAATCGCCGTCTGAAGTGCCGTATTCACACCCCAGAGGCTCTGCAGAACGATAATGGGCGCACTCACACGGTAATAATCTCCTGCCATTTCTCTATCCCACAGAAGGAAATCCTTCAGTTTCAGGCGCAGATTTTTTTCCTTTTTCCGAATATAGAAAAGGATTGCTGCGGTCTCAATCATACGTGCCGTCAGTGTACCGATTGCCGCACCCTGAACGCCCATTCTGGGAAGTCCAAAATGCCCGTAGATCAGCAGCCAGTTGATGGAGCAGTTGACACAAAGCGTACTTAACGAAAGATAAAACGCAATTCTCACAACCTCTGTGCTGCGCAGCACCGCCAGAAGAATGGTCGTCACACAGAAGAACGGATATGTAAACCGGACGATCTTCAGATACTTCACACCCTCCGCCAGAATTGCTTTATCTTCTGTAAAAAGGCCCACTGCCTGTGCCGGAAAAAGGGACACCAGAAGAAACAGGATTGCCATCATAACAAGCGCAGTACGCATGGCTGTACATGCGACCTTTTTGATGGGTTCCGTCTGCTTTTTTCCCCAGTACTGAGATGCAAGAATCACAAGACCATCCCCGATTCCCATCAGCAGATTCTGGTAAATAAACTGTATCTGATTGACTGCCGTGACACCGGAAAGGGAGGACTCTCCATACCTTCCCAGCATCAGGTTGTCTGCCAGGTTGACACTCAGTGCGATCACATTCTGCAGCACAATGGGCAGGCACAAACTGATAAATGTCTTATAAAAACTCTTTTCTTTTATAATCATAATGTCTCACTTCCAGGATGCTCTTCTGCCGAAAGCCATCCTTTTTTCTGTCTCATTTTTTCAGAAAGACATATTCTGTCTCTGTGGAACGTTCTTCCTGAAATTCATAGCCCAGCCTGTCGAACTTTTTCATTTCTTCCGGACGTTCCACATGGTTTTCTGCCATAAACCGTACCATCTCGCCTCGTGCCATTTTGGCATAAACACCCTTCTGCACGATCTTTTCCCCGTCTGATTCCCCGAATACACAGGTAATATAAGTGTCCTTTGGCGTCAGATATTTCTCCACACATCTGGAGTATTCTTTGGATGCCAGATTGATCATGATTCTGCTGTCATCCAGAACTTCCTGATAAAGTCTGTCTCCCCAGTAATCATAGAGATCTTTTTTTCCGGCAATCCCGGCCTTTGCCTGCATCTCCAGGCGATAAGGGGTTACTCCATCCATAGGTTTCACTACTCCGTAAAACCCGGAAAGAATCCGAAGGTGCTCCTGCACATAATCAAACTCTCCATTTTCAAACACTGACGGAGCCATATACTGATAAGCAATTCCGTCATAAGAAAGTATCGCCGGGGTCAGACGGCTGTACAGATCCATATGCGAAAAACGATCAAAGTTCTGCTCCGCAATTTTGTCATTACATGCCCACAGCTTTTTCGCTTCCCCATAGGAAAGCCCCTGCATCCATCTCATAATTTCTTCTGTCTGTTCCATAAAAACAGGCAGACCTAACGGACACAGGTCATCCGTGTTTTCATTCATTTTTTTTGCAGGAGACAGGATAATTCTCATGACAGTGCCTCCAGCATCTGCTGGGGATTATCGGCTGCCTTTACCTTATCCATTGCTTTTATGATGGTTCCCTCTTCATCGATCAGATAGGTGGTTCTGACAACTCCCATGGAAACTTTTCCGTAGTTTTTTTTCTCCTTCCACACATCATAAGCCTGAATTGCCTGAAGCTCCGGATCTGATAACAGGGTAAATGGCAGCTCATACTTTGTCTCAAAATTTTTATGGGATTTTACAGAATCCTTGCTCACTCCCAGGATCACTGCACCCTTTTCCATAAACTGCGGATACCGTTCCGCAAAACCGCAGGCCTGTTTTGTACACCCTGCCGTATTATCCTTGGGATAAAAATAAAGGATTACCTTTTTTCCTCTGTATTCCTCCAGTGTATGTACTGCGCCGTTCTGGTCCGGCAGCTCAAATGAAGGGGCTTTTGTTCCAATTTCCAGCATAACTGATCTCTCCTTTGTAATCTTTTTTTATAATAATATTACGATTTCCGCATGTTTTCAATCCTTTTGTCAATGCGGCCTTCCTTCCTTTTTTCACAGTAAATGAAAATGCCGGGCTTACATCCCGACATTTTTTACCTTCTTTTATGAATTATCCGGTAGATCACAGACAGGATCAGCCCAGCTGCCGCCAGAGCGATTGCTGCCTGAAGAGCCGGAAGATAGCTTCCGCTTTTTCCATAAATACTGCTCATGATGGTTGGTCCAAGATATCCTGCAGCCGCAAAACCAATAAACATGATTCCATAATTCACACTGCTGTTTTTCGCACCGAATTCATCTGTGGTAAAGCCCGGAAATACTCCCATAAATGCACCAAAACATAACCCCACAACAGAAATTCCCACGTAAAATACCGACACACTTCCCTCCTTGCAGCTGCAGAGAAGAACCAGTCCGATCATTCCAAGAATCAGCATGATTGAAAGCGTATTGATCCGTCCGATCATATCAGAGATAAAACCTGCCAGCACACGTCCGGCTGCATTAAACAGTGCCAGCACGGATACGGCAATCGTCGCAGAAGCCACAGACATTCCGATCATATTCTGTGCCATAGGAGACACCTGGGAAATCGTCATCAGACCAAATACCGCGCCGCAGGTCAGCATCAGAATCATCACATAAAACACCGGTGTTTTCAGCATCTCTTTCCAGTCCATATCGGTTGTCTGTCCCTGTTTCTTTTCCGCGGACACCGGAGTAAATCCCACGGGAAGATAACCCTCCGGACATTTTTCAATGACAAATGCGCCGCTGCAGATCACCACAATAAATACGATCCCGAGAATCCGGAATGCCCACTGTACACCCTGGCTTTCGATCAGTGCATTTGCCACAGGCGGAATCAGTACGGAACTGATTCCGTAGGATGCCGTTGCAATTCCTCCGACCAGCCCCCGTTTATCCGGAAAAAATTTCACAGAATTGCTGATCGTACATCCATACACAAGCCCCATTCCAAGACCACAGAAAAGGCCGTATCCCACAAGCAAAACCGGCACTCCCTTTGCAAGGCTGGAAATAATCATACCAAGTCCGAACATCAGTCCGCCTGCAAAAACAACCCACCTGGGTCCCAGCTTATCATTGATAAAGCCTCCTGAAATCAGGGTTACAGGCCCAATAGAGTTTGCCAGCGTAAACACGATCGCCAGATCTGCTGCTGTCAGGGAGGTTCCGTTCACAGAGTTGAAAAATTCGGCCATCGGTGCCGAAAACACACTCCATGCATACAGGGAACCAATACATAAATTAATCAGACAGCTCGCCGTCAGAATCAGCCATCTTTTCTTCTCAAGTTTCATCTTTTTTATCCTCTCTCTCTGTTCACCATAAAATCCCGGACAGCAGATATGTCCGTTTACAGGCTAATTCTATTGGTATTTTCGACCCGATGATATCTTTATTTTATTCTATTTCTCTGTCTTTTTTATCCTTTCCCGTCATGTCCTCCCTTCCCGGTGATCTGCGGACAGCTGCATTCCGGCGATTGCAATCCTTTTCCTTTTTTACTATACTAATAACAGTTCAGAACAGCAGACATGTCCGTTCAGTTAGGAAAGGAGACATTATGGACAAAACAATTCGTGTAAAGCCGGGACTTCTGGAAGGTGTTCCCTGCGATGGATATACGGTTTTTAAGGGGATTCCCTATGCCAAACCTCCTGTCGGTGAACTTCGCTGGAAAGCACCGCAGGAAGCAGAGCCATGGACCGGCATCTATAAAGCCGACCATTTTCCTGCTACCGGTTACCAGGAACTTCCCAAACCGGATCATCCTTTTATGAAAAGATACCACAAAGAATTCTACAACGACCCGAACTATATTCCGGCTCTCAGCGAAGATTGCCTGTATCTCAACATCTGGGTACCGGAGCACACAGAAGAAACCAGATTTCCTGTTGCCTTCTGGATTCACGGCGGAGGATTTGCAGGCGGTTACAGCAGTGAGCTGGAATTCGACGGAGAAGCATACTGCAAAAAGGGCGTTATCCTGGTAACCATTGAATACCGCATGAATATTTATGGCTTCCTGGCTCATCCCTGGCTGGATGCCGAAAATGAAAAGGGAATTTCCGGTAACTATGGAATTCTGGATCAGATCGCAGCATTGAAGTGGGTACATGAAAACATTGCCGCCTTTGGAGGGGATCCGGATAATATAACTGTTTTCGGCCAGTCTGCAGGCTGTATGAGTACACAGGTACTTGTTTCCAGTGAATTGACAGGAAACATTCCGGCAAAGGCAATTTTCCAGAGCGGAATCAGCTGCGAAAACGAATTTCTGTATACACCGACTTTGGAAGAAGAAGAAAAAATAGGTGAAATGTTTGTGGAGTGCGCCGGCGTTTCCAACATTCAGGAGCTGCGCGCCATGACGCCGGAACAGATTCGGGCCGCAGGAATCAGACTGGATGCCCGTACCTTTTCTATGGGAAAAGGAATCGTTCTGGTTCCCAACGTAGACGGATATGTATTAAAAGAAAATGTCCGCGACATCTGGAAACAGGGAAAAATGAAAAAAATCCCCTGCATGACAGGCTGTGTCACAGATGATCTTGGCTCCACACCGGATGAAATCAGGGCCAAAAAAGCAGGTCTTCTGATGCGCGAATCTGTCGCCTGGTGCCTGAAATGTGAAGAGCTGGGAATGCCCGGCTATATCTATTACTTTCCCCACGAGCTTCCGGGAGATGACTGGGGCTCCTTCCATTCCGCAGAATTATGGTATATGTTCGGAACATTGAAACGCTGCTGGCGCCCCATGACCGATGCGGATCATCAGTTAAGCGAGGAAATGGTCACCTGCTGGACCAATTTCATGAAGACCGGTATTCCCGCTTCTTCAGATACCGAACCGTGGGAAACCTATACAAGAGAGCATCCTTTTGTCAGGGAATTTCGATAATCCGGAACGAAAAAAGAGGATACCATATCAGGAACCGTTCCTGTATGATATCCTCTTTTTTATTTTCATTATTTCATTATTATTTTTTCTGCACCGCCTGTCCGACACAGTAGAAAATGGCAGCAATCACCATGCCATTAATGGATGCGATTCCCCAGTTCACCAGATTTGCCGCCGCTGCACCTGCAATCACGCCAATGATCGCAAACCAGTCAACCACTTTCGTATTTTTGAAGCTGTCCACATAATCCTCTTTATGCATAAAATATCCAAGTACCAGGATAATGCCGATGGGCGGCAGTGTACAGTTCAGAATATTCAGCCAGTTACAGAAGTTATAGTACAGCCATACAGAAGCAGCCGTTCCCACAATACCGGAGATCAGAACCATCGGTTTCTTTTTCTGATTAAAAATATTCGCCAGTCCAAGACCTGCGGAATACAGTGCATTGTCGTTTGTGGTCCAGATATTTAAGCCCAGTACCAGCACTGCCAGATAAAACAGGTTCAGGTTGATCATAACTTCAAAAATATCATTTCCGCCTACAAAGATAAAAGACACTGCTCCGAAAAAGAACATCAGTGAATTGCCGATAAAGAAAGCAACTACTGTTGTCAGTGCTCCCACTTTTCCGTTTTTTGCAAAACGGGTGAAATTCGGGGTCGCAGAACCGCCGGATACAAAGGAACCGACTACCAGACCTGCTCCTCCGATCACCGTGAGAGAACCGCTGGATTTTGCGAACTGATCGACAATCGTTCCGTCACCTCGCTGTACAGCCATGATCATGGCAATTGTTCCAAGAATTGCAACTGCCGGGACTGCAATATAACTGATGATGGTCAGGGATTTAATGCCGAAATATGCGGAAGCAGTCATGCAGATGCCTGCAACGATTACCAGAATCCACTGTGCCGCACTGCTTCCGCCTAAAAGCTCGTTTGCCACAGGGATGGCAAACATGGCGATCCCTACGCCGAACCATCCGATCTGTGTAAAACTGATCATCGCTGACGGAAGATAGGAACCCTTGGTTCCAAATGCTCTCTGTGCCAGAAGATCCAGGCTCAGACCTGTTTCCGCACCTACATATCCCAGAAGTCCCGTATAAAGTCCAAGTATTACGCCGCCCAGGATCAGTGCTCCCATAAAGCCGCCGAAATCCAGACCGTCTGCAAGTTCCTGTCCCACCCACATGCTTGCCGAGAAAAAGGTGAAGCCCAGCATGATCATAAACATGGTCAGAACACTTCTTCTGCTTTCTCCCGGCACTGCACGCTCTGCATAATCAAAGTCGGTAACCTGTGCCTTACTTTGTGTTTTACTCATTGTCTCTCTCCCTCTTTTGTTTTAAATAATATATTTGCGCAGAGCAGTCGTAAATTCCTGAATACGCTGCCTGCAAATTTCCTGAAGCGTGACATCCTTCAGGCTTTCAATATAGCCCTGTTCCTGCTTATAAAGCCATTTTGTCTGCACCTCAGGCAATTTTTCATAATGATTATAACGAAGCCAGTCTTCATAGCTGACCGGTGTCGGATACCCCAGCTTTTCATCCAGAAGCTCCTTCATGTCGATCTGTTCTGCACGGGCAAGGATTCCTTCCCAGAATTCCAGAACCTCATTGACATGCTCCTGAATTTCATACCGGCGTGCGCCGCCGTCATAAATGATACATTTTTCAAACAGCGGATCTCTCATTGACAGCGTCTGTCTGCGGAATTCCGGCGCAATGATTCCGTTTTTCCAATAGAAGTCCACATCCGGAAGATTGATCCCGGACACACCCTTATCCTGATAGGTACTGAAAATTCCTTCATAATATACAGCAATAAAACCTTCGAAATCCGGCCAGAATTCCCGAATCTCCCGGGTCAGACGTTCCAGAACCTCAATACCCGTAGTTCCTCCGATCGTAAAAATAATAATATTGCGAAGCTTTGCTCCATTACTGCGATAAAAATCCGTCACATAGCGAAGGCAGTGGATCAGTGTTTCACCGGACGCAATGATATCCCCGATCAGCAGCGTACTGTCGGGTACCATAGTCAGTTTGCTGTACTTTATTTCCAGCCCCGCGATTTCATCATGGTCAAATACACGTTCACTGGACAGAAAACTGATATCATGTACACGGATATGTTCCCGATAGCAGCTTTCCTCCAGGGGATAATTCAGCGCTCCCCGCAGAATAGACAGAATATTGGCTGTGGTTACTTTTTTCTGTTCCTTGAAATAATACATCATCTGCGCAGTCGCAGGAATCAGACAATGGTAAACCTCGTATCCCACCACTTCCGGAGTATTCAGAAGCTTTCTTGTTTCCGCTTCTGATACCACATAATATTCGTTTTCAAAATCACCGCCCTCCAGGCGATAACAGTCCACTCCCTGTTCGGAAAATTCCGGCACAAGTGCCACATCATTCCATTTCTCCATTTGTTTTTCCCCCATTTTTTCCGTTTTGTCCATCACTTCAATCTCCACCCGAAATCTCCATGGTAAATCATCTGCCGGGTCATGCCGCCGTCGATGCAGATATTCTCCCCGGTAATAAAGCCGGCTTTTTCCGAGCACAGGAACAGCACCATATGAGCAATATCCATGGGATTTCCCACTCTTCCGGCAGGCTGCTGCACGGCATCCGCTCCTTCATAAACAGTATAATCCGTATCAATCCACCCCGGAGAGATGGAATTCACCCTTGCCTTTCCGGCCAGGCTCACCGCCATGGCATGTGTCAGAGCGGCAATGCCGCCTTTTGCTGCTGTATAGCTTTCCGTCTGAGGCTGGCTCATTCTGTCTCTGGAAGACGAGATATTGATAACGGACGCCCCTTTTCCCAGATGCTCCTGAAACAGCTTTGTCAGATAAAACGGCGCTGTAACTCCCACGGAAAGAGCCTGCTGAAACTCCTCATAGGAGCATTCCGCCAGCCCCTTCATCAGCGGAGGGGCATTATTGATCAGCACATCCACATGGCCAAACATATCCAGAACTTCTGCGGCAAATGCTTCCAGTATCTCTTTTCTGCTGATATCACCCACGTAATGCGGCCCTTCTGTCTGATCAATCACAGCCACCTTTGCGCCTTCTTTCGCAAACGATTCTGCAATGGCCTTCCCGATCCCATGTGCACCGCCTGTAATCACTACAACCTTATCCTGAAATTCTCTTTCCATCCGT
>CAMBYR010000049.1 GCA_945872375.1 uncultured Blautia sp.
GGATACCAGTGTCAGCAATTGTCTGCGTCAGTGCATTCAGCTGATCAGTGAATTCCCGCTGCTGGCGGTGTATGGTTATAATGCCTATAATCACTATGAAAAAAACAGGAGCATGTTTATTCATAATCCTGATAAAAAACTGTCTACGGCCGAAAATATCCTGATGATGATGCGGCCGGATAAAAAATATACGGCGACAGAAGCCAAGGTGCTTGATACGGCCCTCATTCTGCATATGGAGCACGGCGGAGGAAACAATTCCACCTTTACCACGAGAGTGGTAACCTCCTCCGGTTCCGATACCTATTCCACCATGGCAGCGGCCATGTGCTCTCTGAAAGGGCCGAAGCACGGCGGTGCCAATATCAAGGTCATGGATATGATGGCGGACATCCGGAAGCATGTCAGGGATTATTCCGATAAAGAAGAAATTGGGGCATATCTGAGGAAAATTGTGGATAAAGAAGCGTTTGACCATAAGGGCCTGATTTATGGAATGGGTCATGCCGTATATTCATTGTCCGATCCCAGGGAACGGATTTTTAAAGAATATGTGAAGGTGCTGGCGGAAGAGAAGCATCGCCAGAAGGATCTGGAGCTTTACGAAAATATCGAGGAGCTTGCGCCTCAGATCATTGCTGAAAAACGGAATACCTCAAAGGGTGTAAGCCCCAACGTGGATTTCTATAGCGGATTTGTCTATGACATGCTGGGAATCCCGGTGGAATTGTATACGGCAATGTTTGCTGTTGCCAGAATCGTAGGCTGGAGTGCACATCGTCTGGAAGAACTGATCTGCACAGATAAAATTATCCGTCCGGCTTATATGAGTGTGATGGAAGAAAAGGTGGAATAATATGGATTGTTGTGATAAAATTTAATCGGTAAATCCGATGAACCATGCTGCGCCGGGGAAGGGATCTCCGGCGTTTGGTTTGTGTGGATCATGAATTCAAAGCGGTTGGAGCTGCTTTTTGACTGAGAGGGTAAATGAAGGATGAAACAGGTAACGTTGAATGGAAGCTGGAGCATGAATCAGCGGGGAGAAGATGTGATTTATAAGGCCTCGGTTCCGGGGTCGGTCCTATCTGCACTGTTGGATGCGAAGGCAATTCCGGATCCTTATGACAGGATGAATGAATACCCCGTCAGGGATCTTTTCCGGAATGACTTTATTTTTCAAAGAGAGTTTGAGATTTCCGGTGACTTCCTGAAGGAAGAACAGGCGGAACTGGTGTGTGAGGGACTGGATACCCTTGCAGACATTTTTATCAATGACAGAAAGGTTTTTCATGCGGATAATATGCACCGCACCTGGCGCATTCCGGTGAAGGAATCTCTCATGGAAGGAAAGAATACCATCCGTGTGGAATTTCTGTCTGTCCTGAAATATATAGAAGAATATTCTTATGAAGAAAATAAGGAAATTACCTATACGGCCTGCGGTGCCATGAAGGGAAACCAGCTTGTCCGGAAGGCCCATTCCATGTTTGGCTGGGACTGGGGCCCGCAGCTTCCGGATGCCGGGATCTTCCGGAATATCGGACTGGAAAGCTGGACGGGACGGCGTATTCTTGAGACAAAATTTCATCAGGAGCATGAGAAAGATGCTGTAAAGCTTCAGGTGAATGTCCGGTTCTCCCAGGCGTGCCGGGGACAGGAACGGCAGAAGTTCCGTGTGACTCTGAAAGAAAAAGAGACAGGAAATATCGTGGCAGAAAAAGAAGAAATCCTGGGAGAGAGCAGGGAATGGGAAGGTGTTTTTGAGGTCTTAAATCCCCGGCTTTGGTGGCCTAATGGATATGGAGAACAGCCATTATATGAGCTGTCAGCGGTACTGTTCAATGAGGACGGAAGTGCTGCTCAGGAAGAAAAAAAGACCATTGGACTGCGGACGCTTACCGTCAGCAGGGAACGTGACTGCTGGGGAAGAGAGTTTGCTTTTCAGGTGAATGGGGTAAAAATCTTTGCCATGGGAGCCAATTATATTCCGGAGGACTGTGTCTATTCCCGAATCACAAAGGAGCGTCAGGAGTACCTTCTGGACTGTGCGGTAAGAGCCCATTTTAACTGTGTCAGGGTCTGGGGCGGCGGCTATTATCCGTCGGATACCTTTTACGAGCTTTGCGATGAAAAGGGGCTGATCGTCTGGCAGGATCTGATGTTTGCCTGCAATGTCTATGATGCCACAGATGCATTTCTGGAGAGCTGCGCGCACGAAATCGAAGATAATGTGAAGCGCCTCCGCCATCATCCGAGCCTTGGATTGTGGTGCGGCAATAACGAGATCGAATCTGCCTGGAATAACTGGGCGGAATTTCAGAATGAATCCGGAAATCTGCGGGCAGATTATATCAAGCTGTTTGAATATGTGGTTCCGTCAGTGCTGAAAAAGCACGATCCGGATACCTTCTTCTGGCCCTCTTCGCCGTCGTCAGGAGGATGCTTTGTCAGTCCGGATGATGAAAATGACGGAGATGCTCATTACTGGGATGTCTGGCACGGACAGAAGCCCTTCACGGATTACAGAAAATACTTTTTCCGGTTCTGTTCGGAATTCGGATTTCAGTCTTTTCCGGCTATGAAAACGGTGGAAAGCTTTACGGAACCGGAGGACAGAAATATCTTTTCCAGAGTCATGGAAAGCCATCAGAAAAACGGTTCTGCCAATGGAAAGATTCTGTATTATCTGTCAGAGAATTTTCGATATCCGGCAAAGCTGGAGGATCTGATTTATGTCAGCCAGGTACTTCAGGGGAGTGCTATCCAGTATGGCGTGGAGCACTGGAGGCGTCACAGAGGCCGTTGTATGGGTACGCTTTACTGGCAGTTAAATGATAACTGGCCGGTGGCTTCCTGGTCGTCCGTGGATTATTTCGGAAGATGGAAAGCACTTCAGTATATGGCATGCCGGTTCTATGCTCCTCTTGCGGCAAGCCTTGTAAAAGAGGACGGCAGGGTTTCTCTTTTTGTGGAAAATGAGACAGGAAATAAGAGAAGTTGGAAGGCGAAAATTTATCTGAAAAATATGGATTGTCAGGTCCTTCTGGAGACAAAAGCCCAGGGAAGCACAGGTGCCTTTGCTTCAGAAAAAGCGGCTGAGATGGAACTGGAAGCGTTCTTAAGGGAAGCAGATGATCGTCGGATGGAACAGGTTTTTGTGGAGAGCGAAGTGTTTTTTGAAGACGGAACAAGAGCCCGAAATGTGGAAACCCTGCTTCCCTATAAATACCTGGCTCTTCGGAAACCGTCCATTGCCGTTTCTGTGGAAGAGACAGAGGATGCCTTTGTGATCCGGCTGAAGAGTCCGGTATTTGCACCCTTTGTGGAACTGGACTTTGCCGATGCCGATGTGATATTCAGTGATAATTATTTCTATCTCACGGGAGATTCCTGTGAGATACAGGTGAAAAAATCCGATATCCAAAACGGTTCCTTTGCAGACGCGAAAGATCTTGAAAAGCGGCTGCACATCCGCAGTATTGCAGATACATACGAATAAAACAAACCATCAGGAGGTTATTGAAATTATGAAAGTATTGCTTGTAAACGGAAGCCCTCATACTCATGGAAGCACCTATACGGCTCTTCATGAAATGGAAAAGGTCTTTCAGGAAAATGGAATTGAAACAGAAATTCTTCAGATTGGAAAGGAAGCCATCCGGGGCTGTGCTGCCTGTGGAGCCTGTGCCAAAAAAGGAGCCTGCGCCTTTGATGATGCGGTGAATAAGGCTGCACCGAAATTTGAAGAGGCAGATGGACTGGTGGTAGGAAGCCCTGTTTATTACGCTTCAGCAAATGCGACACTGGTGGCATTTATGGATCGTCTGTTTTACAGCACACATTTTGATAAGACGATGAAAGTGGGTGCTTCTGTGGTGTCCGCAAGGAGAGGCGGGCTTTCCGCAACCTTTGATGAGCTGAACAAGTATTTCACCATTTCCGGCATGCCGGTGGCTTCCGGACAGTACTGGAACAGCATTCACGGAAATAATGCGGAGCAGGCGGAACAGGATCTGGAAGGGCTTCAGATCATGCGGACCCTTGCCAGAAATATGACATTCCTGATGAAGAGCATCCAGCTTGGAAAGGAAGCATTTGGCCTTCCGGAAAAAGAAGCGAAGGTGAATACAAACTTTATTCGCTGAGAAAAAATATTATATGATAATAAAAAGCTGCACTTATGAATTGGTTGACATAAGTGCGGCTTTTTTATCGTGGTGCGCCTGATGATGTATGCTTTTTACCTGCTAAGCGTTTTCATTTTTATAGATAATGTTTCCGCCGCAGATCGTGCAGTGGATTTTTCCTGACAATTTCCAGCCGGTGAAAGGAGAATTGGAAGAACGGGAGGCAAATCCGTCCACCGTCCATTCTTCCTCCGGATCAAACAGGACAAGATCTGCCGGAGCGTCGTGCTCCAGAGTTCCGCCCGGAAGATGATACAGTGCGGCAGGATTGCAGGTCATTTTTTCCAGGAGCTCCATGAGGGTCAGGTGTCCGGGCTTTACCAGGGAAGTAATGCCAAGGGCGAGAGAAGTTTCCAGGCCGGTGATTCCGCTGGGGGCCTGGGTCAGGGGACGCTCTTTTTCTTCCTGGCTGTGGGGAGCGTGATCGGTTGCAATCAGGTCGATGGTTCCGTCCTTCAGACCTTCGATGATGGCAAGACGGTCTTTTTCCGTACGAAGAGGCGGGTTCATCTTTGCCAGTGTACCATATTTGAGGACAGCTTCGTCCGTCAGCGTAAAATGATGCGGCGTAGCTTCGGCGTGGATATTGGCACCGAGCGCTTTTACCATGCGCACCATGGCGACCGAATTCCCGGAGCTGATGTGCTGGATGACCGTGTGAGCACCGGTTTCCAGTGCCAGCATACAGTCTCTTGCCACCAGGACTTCTTCTGCCACAGCGGGAGAACCCTGGATACCGAGGGTTTCCGTCACGATCCCTTCATTAATTCCATTATTGGCGATAAAGGATTTGTCTTCTTCATGCAGGCTGATGGGACAGTTCAGGGCTTTGGCCTCTTCCATGGCCTGTTTTGTAAAGAATGCATTCATCAGCGGGATTCCGTCATCGGTAAAACCGCAGGCGCCGGCTTCCTTCAGGGCTTTCATGTCGGTCATGGTTTCTCCTTTTAAACCGAGAGAAACGGATGCAGCCTGATAAATTCGTATTTTTTCTTCTTTTGCCCGTTCAAGAATATCTTTCAGCGTTTCTGCTGAGTCTGTCACGGGCTTCGTATTTGCCATGCAGATCACGGAAGTGAAACCGCCTTTTGCGGCAGCCAGGGAGCCGGTGTGCAGATCCTCTTTGTAGGTGAAACCGGGATCACGGAAATGGACATGAGTATCGATCAGGCCGGGTGCCGCCACCAGACCGGAAGCATCCAGCGTTTCTTCGGAAGCCTCATCGGCTGTCAGTCTTCCGGGAGCTGCAATTTCCCGGATTTTTCCATCCCTGATAAGGATATCGGATTTTTGGCAGAAATTGGTGCGGGGATTCATCAGCAGGCAGTTTTTTATTATCATAATCATCACACTCCAGGTTTTTTTCTCAGTATAGAAGATGGGGAGAAGGGCTGTCAAGTTCTTCTGTTTTTTTACGGGGAAGAGGAACGATGAGAGTTACTGTTCACAGGGGAGTGAACAGTAACCGATGAGAAAACAGTTGCTATTATTCGCAAAGAAGATTAGAATACAGTACAGATAGGAGGCTCATAAATGGATTACTTATGTGTACAGAATGTTTCGGAAAAATGGGGGATCAGTAAAAGACGTATTCAGATTTTATGCCGTGAGGGAAGAATTGCCGGTGCTAAAAGGGTGGGCAATATGTGGGTGATTCCGGAAAATACGGAAAAACCGCTGGATGCAAGAAAAAAGACTCCTGTGAAGACGGAAGGAAAACAGACTTCTTTTTTGCGCAGAGATTTAAAGAAGCTTCTGAAGGAGTTATATCAGGACTGTGAAAAAAAAGCAGTATCGATGGAAAACAGAAGAGCCTGTGTACTGTCTTATTTGGCTGTGGGTTTGTGCCAAAAGTATTTTGATGAAAAAGCAAATACAGAGAAACTGTTTTATAAAATTTATGTGACACTTTCCGGAAATAGAAATTTACAGATATTTGACAAAACAGAAATGGTTCCGATTTTGCAATATATCAGGAAATATAAGAAAGATCCGGAACTGGACAACATTGTTTCCTGGGCTTACCAGTATTCCAATCAGATCTGGGAACAAAGTGACTATAGTCGGACACAGTTTTTCACGGAAAAATATATGATCGATTATCTTGCGAAGAATACCGGGAAGCTGTCACAGGCTGAAAAAATTGTGGATCCTTGCTGTGGAGGAGGCAATTTTCTAGTGGAGTGTCTGGAGATCCTTTGCAAGGGCGGAGGAAAAGATCAGGAAAAAAATATCATAGAAAATGTGAGAAAATTGGTTGGATATGATATTGATCGGGATATTACCAGAGTGGCGTTGGTGAATATCCGCTTGAGAGCGTTAGCCATTATGAGCAGAAATGGAAAACAGCCGGATCTCCATTTCTGGGACTGTATCTGTCCCAGGATTTACTGTGAAAAAGAAAAGGATATATGGTCAGGTTCTCTTTCCAGGGATGGAAGAACCGTGAACAATATTATCACAGGAACGGAAGAAAGCCAGGAAAAAGTGCTGGGAAATGCAGATGTTATTCTCACGAATCCTCCTTTTGCCACAGTGAAGGGAATGTCTGAGGAGCAAAAAAACTTTTTAAAGGAAACATATCCTGATACGAATTGTGACATGTGCGTAGCATTTCTGGAAAGAATCCATGGCTTGCTTGGTAAAAATGGAATTTGTGGAATCGTAACACAGAATGCCTGGATGCATCTGAAATCCTTTCAAAATATCCGGAAACAGTTTATTGACTGCTATACACTCGAAAAAATCGTTAATCTCGGTTCCGGGGCATTCTTTGATCTGAGTGGAGAAAAATCAAACGTATCACTAATGATTATGAGAAAAGGCAGATCGGAAGATCAGGAGATACAGGCAGCGAATCTGGCGAACTATACATTAAATGAGAAAATAGAGATTCTAACCCGCGGACAGGAGAAATATATAAAGATCAGACAGACGGAAATTAATGGTTCAGACGGGTTTGATTTTTCCGGGAAAGGTACCTTGAAAAAAATAGAAAAGAGCCGGAAAGTCTATGGAGATATTGGGGTTCCCATGCAGGGAACCTCCACAGGAAATGCAAAAAAGCTTGTGGGATATTTTTGGGAGCATTTTGGAGATTCGGAATGGAAGCTGGTCAGCAAAGGAGGAGGGTATTGCCGGTGGGAAGGCCTGAACAGCAGTGTCGTGAAGTGGGGAAAGGAAGGAGAATATATCAGAGAAGAAGAGGGGTCTGCTCTCAGAAACACAAAGTATTTTCCGGAAACACAAATGGTATTCAGTGATACAGGTACGGCAGGATTGAATGTGAGGATTCTTCTGAAAGATCAGATCTTTATTGCATCAGGGCCAGGAATACGGGTACTTCAGGGAAACCCTTATGCACATCTGGCATTTTTGAATTCCAGGATTGCCTCCTGGTACCTTCGCATGATGTCTCCAAAGCTGACGATTGCGGCAGGGTACATTGCCCGGCTCCCCATCAAGGAGTCTCTGTATACTTCGGTGGTTCTGGAAAAGAATGCAGAGCTCTGTACTGATCTGAAAAGGAAATTTTTAAGTGCCAGGCCAAACAGTATCGAGTATGATCCGGCTTGCCTGAACCATAAATCCCGCCAAATCGATGAGTGTGCCTGGGAACTGCTGCATGCAGACCTGGAAAATGAACTGTTAAAGCTTGAGATGGAAAGTCGGAGTGACCGGTATATTCTTCAGGAGTTTCAGATTTCCGGGGAAGAAGAGGAACAGCTTGACAGGGAAGTGGGTAAATGTGCTTACGATATCAGAGAATGGAAGGAATTCGAGCCGGTAAGACTGGATGAATATCTGAATAAACTGCTGGATGCATCCTGTATGCTGAAAAGAACGCGAACCTCCAGGAACAGCCTTGGGAGTGACGGAATCCTGGAATTTGCGTCAAAGGATCTGCATGTAAATCCGGAATTGCTGGTAAAAAAAATTCAGGAAGACCCTTCGGCCTATGGACATCTGATAGAAAAATACAGAAATCTGATTCTTCATAATGAGGTATTGCTGGTCATGGGCTATGATGCGAAAACGGGGTTCACAGAGCAGGAACGGAAAGTGGAAGAGGTGGAGAAGCATTTGGAACAGAAGTATTGTCTGGGACTGGATGTCCGGGAATGGATGGAACAGGAATTTATGAAGATACATACGGGAATTTTCCGAGAAAAACCATGTCTGATGTATGAAAAAGGAGTCGTAAAGACCTATGCTGATTAGATTACAGAATAAAATATCGGATTATGTGACAAAACAGGCGGATATGGAGGATTGGAAAAGTATCCGGGAGCACTATTTTTACGCTTCTTATCTGACGTTTCTGACGTTGACAGTCTGTGAAACCAACGGGTATGTTCTGCCGCAGGATATTATGGGAGCTGCACTCGAATACCGGCTGGAGGAACCGGAAGTTTTGGAGTGGTTTCGGAAAATTCCAGGAGAGGAGTTGTTTCTGAAAGAGATTCGGGCAGAAATTGGCACACCCGAGCCGTATGAAACAAACCTTCTGTATCAGGAATTTCTTTCTTCGGATTTTTCAGCCGAAGACGGAAAATTTTTGTTTGGAGCAGGTAAAGACAGTCGGGATGTGCTGGGATCCTATTATACACAGGAAGAGTTTGCTTACGAGATCACTCGAAAAGCTATTGAAGATTATCTGAATCAGAAAAATCTGCAAAGAAAAAAAATCCGTATAATTGATACCTCCTGTGGGGGAGGGGCTTTTTTGATTGCTGCCATTCGCTGCCTGAAGGAACTAAATGTACAGGGAGATATCTATGGATGTGATGTGGATCCTGTAGCGATTCTGATCACGCGTGCCAGGATCGTAAAGGAGACCGGCTGTCAGCCATGCGAATCGTCTGTAAAGCTTGGAAATCCGCTGATGCCTTCTGCGGGAAACGGGAATATGATTCGACGATTGGAAATGGCTGCTGTGGGTAGGTTTTACAATAAAGATATGGGCCTGGATCCGGGAGTGTCTTTTGATATTGTGGTCGGAAATCCCCCCTGGGAGAAATTAAGATTTGAAGAAAAAAAGTTTTTTTCGCATTATGTAAAAGAGAATATCGGAGGAACAAAAAAGGAAAGGAAAGAACTTTTAGAAAAGCTTGTTCCTGTAAACCAGGAGTTTTATGAAAAAATAGCAGAGGATTATACGGAGGTAAAAAAAATCGTAAAAAATGCTCCTGTTTTTTTCAGAACCGGCTGTGGAGAACTGAATACATATGCGCTGTTTACGGAGCTTAGTCTGAATCTTCTGGGGGAAAAGGGAATTGCCGGGCTGATCGTAAAATCTTCTCTTGTAAAAATGCCGGTTTACCATGAGTTTTTCCGATATCTGACAGAAAAAAAGAAAATTTATGAACTGTATCAGTTTCATAACCGAAAAAAAATTTTCAGTATTGACTCCAGAGAGCAGTTTTCTGTTATTTTCTTAAAGCAGGAAAATTACTCGGATATGAAGGTGGCGTTGAATCTGGATGATTTCAGGAGGTTTTATCTTCAGGAAAAAATGGAATTATCTTATGAAATGATTAATCTGATCAATCCGGATACGGGGATGATGCCGAATATCAGCAATAATGAGGAATGGAAGAGACTGGTTTCCTTTTATATGAATCATCCATTATTTGGAAAAGTGTATGAAGACTGCAGATTTGGAAGACTGGTGCATCTGACGAATCATTCAGAATATATTGAGAGAAAAGCAGGAAACGGGTATGAAGCCGTTTATGAGGGAAAGTTTATAGAACTTTACACGGCGAAATATGCCACATATGCCGGAATATGTGAAATAGACCGGTATAAAAACAAAGCCTCCGCAAGGGTTATCGAAAATCCGGAAGGAAAGGAATATCCGGAAGCCCGTTATTTTATCCGGGAAGATATCTGGAGAAATCTGTCAAAGAATTATCAGAAAGGATATGTAGTTGCCTGGAGAAGCCTGACCTCTGCAACCAATCGGAGAACTATGCTGGCAACGGCGCTTCCGCTACTTCCCACCTGCCAGTCCATACAGCTCCTCCAGCTACGGGATAACCAGAAAATGCTTCATATTCTTGCGGTATTTAATTCCATCGTGTTTGATTATTTTGTCAGATTGAAAATGGTGGGGCTGGATCTGACGCAAACGATGATCAGACAGCTTCCGGTACCTGCGGAAGAAGTCTATCAGGAGGTTATAGAATATAACGGCATCACAGAATCTTTCGAAGTACATTTGAATTCCAGGATTATCAAACTGTATGAACATGATGAACGTATGAATGGGTTGTTTGCAGGAATTCGTCATTATGATCTGGCCGACAGCTATGGAAGGAAAGAGATCATTGCTCAGATTGATCATTTAGTGGCTCGTTTATATGGGATCAGCCGGTCACAGCTGAAAGAAATAGCTGCTTCTTTTGATAAATATTATACAGAAAAAGAATGGAAGAGCTGGTTCTGATCCGG
>CAMBYR010000050.1 GCA_945872375.1 uncultured Blautia sp.
TGGATACACAGAGCGGACTTTATGCAAAAGCAATTCGGAGAATCCTGATGCAGGAGCTGGATAATTATCAGATCGTGATCTCGGAAAACCCGGGAGGAACCGCAGAGTGCTGCAGAACCTTCCGTCCTTATGCTCTTTTGATGGAAGTGACGGGATATCAGCCATGGAGGCTGGAAGAACGGCTTGCCATACAGAAAAAGGTGAAAGAACAGGATCCGGAATGCAAAACTGTGATTTTGGTGGATGATGTAGCAGACAAAGATTTGGCGGAGAGGGTGAAACAGGTCAAAAAGAACGGTGTGATCGATGAATTTATTTTCAGCTCAGTCACGGAAAGCTATCTGGCTGCCATTATGGACAGTCTTTAGGAGGAACTGACAAATGAATACGGAAAAAAGAAGCCCTTTGCGGATATATTGTAAGAACTGCGGTGCTCCGGCAGGATTTGATATCCTGCATCAGACGTATCGATGTCCCTCCTGTGGAGAAATGACCGGAATCCGGGAGGCGCAGAAATCAGTATATGAGTGGCGTGAGCTTCAGAAGAAAAATACCGAAGCACGTTTTGACGGACAGCGGCTGGAAGAGCATGATTACCCGTGAAGGAAATAACCGGAAATATCAGTGCGCAGGCTATCTGAAGGGAACGGCTGTGAGTACGTCCAGCCAGCTTGACAATCTGGTGCTGAATGAGATGGAGCCCTTTGACTGGTCTGCCGCGCGCCCCTTTGAATATGGATATATTGCGGGACAGAATGTAAAGCTCTCCGATATTTCGGATGCACAGACAGATATCCGGATCCGCGAGGAGATTGCCGGAGACTTTCTGCCGGAGGTGGAAAAAGTGATGCAGTCCACCGGTGTAAAGGTGGAGACAGAAACCGGTGATATGTATGCGATTTCGGCTCTTCTGCCGGTCTATTTTATCAAATCGGGAAAGCTGACAGCCGTTATGAACGGACAGACAGGGAGGATTGCCGTATCAAAAGAGAGAAAGAAGGAGACCACACCCTGGATATGGGAACCTCTGCTGTATACGATCATTGCCACTCTGGCAGCGGGAATCTTCTTTCGCTTTGAACCGGTGCCTTTGTTCCTGTCGGGATTTGTGTTCGCCTGTCTCTTTTTCGCCATAATGGGGGAAGGCAGAAACTCTCTGGTACGAAGAATTACGCTTCGCACCCAGGCGGCAAAGGCAAGACGGGAAAACGGAGAGCTGAAGATCGATGAGGAGAAGTATTCGGGGACGGATATCATCCGCAAAACGGTGCTGCATGGTACGTGCTGACAGGGCTGCTTGCCATTATGTATCTGGCAAAAGGGGTACGAAGAGATGTATACGACCATCCGATCCTGTATGAAATACGGCAGGATGGACGTACGCGCCGGACGGGAAGGCGCGCAGACAGAAAGCTTGGAATTCTGAGCATGTTTGGCATCGGAAAGAGAGAAAAGGACGGAAAGAAGCTTACGGTGTTCGGAATGCTCCGGTCACTGGGCGGTCTGGGGATCTTTCTGGCGGCGGTGCTTCTCTTTACACTGATAGGCAGCACGGCTGCAATATTAATATAAAAGTCCCGGATGTGCGTATGGTAGAAGGGATCCTGATTGCGTTGGCACAGACGGTTGTGCTGGTAAAAAATAAAAAAAGGAGGAAGGAAATATGGGATTATTTGGAAAGATGTTTGAGAAAAAGGAATGCGATGTATGCGGCGGTGAAATCGGTATGCTGGGAAACCGCAAGCTGGAAGACGGAAATCTGTGTAAGGAATGTGCAAAGAAGCTTTCGCCATGGTTTGAAGAACGCAGGCGCAGTACCGTTGAAGACATTAAAAAACAGCTTGCCTACAGAGAGGCAAATAAGGAAAAGGTGCAGGCATTTCAGGTGACCAGAGAATTTGCCGGAGACAGCTATCATGTATACGTGGATGATACGAAGAGACAGTTTACGGTAACCACACGTTTCAGTGTGGAAAACAATCCGGACATTGTGGATCTGTCCCAGGTGTCATCCTGCAGACTGCATATTGAACAGAACCGGACGGAAGAACAGTACCGGGACAGCGAAGGAAATATGCAGGATTATAATCCCCCCCGCTATAAATATTCCTATGATTATTCCATTAAGCTGGGAATCAATTCCCCATGGTTCGATGATATGGATTTCAGACTGAATTCCTTTTCTGTAAAGGATCATGACCGCGCGAAGATGATGGAAATGGAGAATCTGGGCAATCAGATCGTGGCAGCACTTACCGGAATGCAGGGAGGCTACGGCCAGCCAATGAACGGAATGCAGGGAGGTTACGGCCAGCCAATGAATGGAATGCAGGGAGGTTACGGCCAGCCGATGAACGGAATGCAGGGAGGTTACGGCCAGCCGATGAACGGAATGCAGGGCGGTTATGGACAGCCGATGTATGGCCAGCAGGGCATGCAGAATCAGGGCAGTGTCCGCTGCGACAAATGCGGATGGGTTCCGGAGGATCCCACGCAAATCCCGAGATTTTGTCCGGAATGCGGTGATCCCATTGACGGAAATGACTGTGGGAGATAAAACGGACAGAAATAAAAATGATTAGGAGGGAACAGAATATGAAAAAACGATTATGGATTCCGATCCTTTTTTTGATCGTGATGCTTTGTGTGCCGGTCATGGCGGAGGATGAATCCGTGTGGACCTTTGACACGGGAAATTACACGGTGGATGGCTATACAGGTGCAGGCGGAGACGTGGTGGTACCGGATACCATCCAGGGATGCCCGGTTGAGGTAATCGGAACAGGAGCTTTTCAAAGTTCTGCTTCTATCACATCACTGACGTTTCCGGAAACGGTGAAGCTGCTGGAAGGATCTGTAGGAGGCTGGTGTGATTCGCTCACCGGCATTTCCCTTCCCCAGAGCCTTCAGGTGATCGGGGATGGCTGTTTCTCCAGTGAAGCATCACTGGAACAGCTGACGATTCCGTCACAGGTATGCTACATTGGTTCCAATAGCTTTTATTTCTGCTCAAACCTGAAGTCGATCACGTTTGAAGGGGAATGCCCGGTGATCGGACTGTGGGCGTTTACAGAGATTTCACCGGATGCGGTAATCTATGTACCGGATGATCAGCTGGAGGCCTATATCAGTGCATTGGAAAATGCAGGATGTACAGCGGCTGTTCAGCCCAGCGGACAGAATGCTGCAGCCAGAGAGCCTGTTTCTGATCTGGAAAATCTGGTATTCGACGCGGCAACCGGAACGATTACCGGATATACAGGATACAGTACGAGGCTGGATATTCCGGAAAACATTGACGGAGTACAGGTAACGGCTGTGGGCGATCAGGTGTTCCAGGGAAATCGTTTCCTTTGCTATCTGACGCTGCCGGAAGGTCTGACATCCATTGGAAATGAAGCGTTTATGGATGTGACGACTCTGCTTCATGTGGAGTTCCCGTCTACCCTGAAGACCATCGGTGACAGGGCATTTTGTCATTCTTACCGTGGAACGACCATGGAATTGCCGGAAGGCCTGGAGTCGATCGGTGCCGAAGCTTTTGTGTATGCAGGCGTGCAGGGTGCCCTGTATCTTCCGGAAGGCCTGAAATCCATTGGGGACAGCGCCTTTTTGCAGTGCTGGGCTCAGGAACTTTATGTGCCGTCTTCAGTAGAGGAAATCGGAAGCCTTGCTTTTGCGGATTCCGGCAGTCTTATGTATCTGGCATTCGATCTCTATGAGATGATCGACCTTGCTCCGGATGCGTTTTCCGGGTGTCCGGTAGCAGATCTGGATCTTCCGTGGGACAGCAGTTTTGAAAATCAGGAAGCTTATAAACAGGTGATGGCAGAGCAGTGCCCCGACTGTACGGTATGGATCAACAATCCGGTCACCGGAGGCGTGGCAGAGTATCCGGATAATTCGGATCCCGGTTTTGCTATGACGGAAAACGTGTGGTCGACTTACAGCGGAGATACACCGGACCTGACGATCTGGACAGAGTATGACGACTATAAAGTGACTGCCCTTGGAGATGGGCTGTTCAAGGGCTGCCAGACAATACGCAGCTTCTATCCGCACCACTGCGGCTGGTTTACAACGATCGGAAACGAAGCCTTTGCCGACAGTACACTGGAGTATATTGAAATGTTCGGTTCCATTACGACCATCGGAGACGGTGCGTTCCGGAATTGTGTGAACCTGAAGGAGATGACGCTTCCTGACTCTGTGACCTCCATTGGAGCAGGTGCGTTCCAGAATTGTGCGGGCATCACGGAACTGACAATTCCTGCTTCTGTGACCTCTATCGGGGCAGGAGCGTTTGAGGGATGCCAGGGACTGGAAAAAGTAACGATCCTTTGCGATGCGTCCCTTCTGGGAGAGGGTGCTTTTGCCGGATGTGCAAATCTGACAGAAGCAATGATGATGAAGGGAGCAATCCCGGCGAACTGCTTCGCAGACAGTGCCGTGACAACGGTGACTCTTGGAGAAGAAATTACAGCGGCAGGAGACCGTGCATTTGCAGGCACCGGAATCAGCAGGCTTGTGATCCCGGCAAACATGGAAATCAATGTGGCGGCCTTCGAAGGTCTTTCTACAGAAGGATTCCGAATGAGTGATCTTACTTCGGATGAACAGCTTGCGGCATGGAACGAAGCTCTGCAGACACCATGGTATTGTCCGATGGTACGAAAGAGCGAAAAGAGCAGCTTTGTAAAGATGCCGTTTGTACCATCTCCGGAAGAAGATTTTGAATTTGATGAAACGACAGGAACGGTTACCTGGTATACAGGAAATGACGTGGATGTGGTGGTTCCGCGCTCCATTGGCGGAGTGGATGTCAAGATCATCGGCATGAATGCGTTTGACCGTGCGGCAGATTATACAAATACAGAAATGGAAACCAATGATGCGGACTGGCTGCATCTGCGTTCCGTTGTGATTCCGGAAACCGTGACGACGATTGAGGATGGCGCATTCGAATACTGCCAGCAGCTGGAGACCGTTGTATGCTACGGACCTCTGGACACTGCCGGAAGAGGAACCTTTATGACCTGCCGTTCACTGAAGGATATCATCTTTGTAAACGGCATCAAGAAGATGGATAACTACCTCTTCAATGGATGCGAAGCTCTGAAAAATGTATGGTATAAAGGACAAATGGATTATGTAGGAGAAGACACCTTCCGGGGCTGCGCTGTGGAATCTCTTGTGATCAATGCAAAAGAGATCTACGGTACGGCGTTCAGAGAGTGTACGGATCTGAAGGAGATCCACCTGCGCGGCGGCATGGAATCCCTCTGCAAAGGCGCATTTATGGGATGTACTTCCCTCGATACGATCTGCTTTGAATTTTCGAATCCTGGTGTTCTGGATACCGGTGATGTTTACTCCGGTGAATGCGGACCGGATGCAAAACTCATTCTTCCTGCTTCGGCTACGGATGAGGAAGCGGCAGAGTTCTATAATATTCTGAAAAAAGGAAACCTGGGTCCGATCGCAGATGAGGCCCATGTAGTTCGGGAGGACTGCACCACACCGGATCCGGAAGAACCGGATGTAAAGGAACTGATGGCTTCCTACGACATGGTATATGATGACAGCATGGAAGAAGAGGTTCCGGCTCCGGCAGAAGCTCCGGCTCCTGCGGAAAACCCGGCTCCTGCAGAAGAACCGGAAGCAGAGCCTCAGGCTGCGGAACCGGAAGAACAGCTTCAGGCTGCAGCGCCGGAAGCAGAGCCTCAGGAGACGGCCCCGGCAGAGGAGCCTCAGGCTGCAGAACCGCAGGAGCAGACAGAAACCTCGATTGATACCGGGATTTATCTGGAACAGAAATATGTCTGCAAATCAGCGGATGCAAACGGCTATACCATGGATGCCTCTGTACTGGGAGCAGAATATTCTGTGATTTTCCACGAAAACGGACTGACAGATTTTGTGCTGGCAGGAACGAAGGTACCCGAGCTTGAGTGGACACAGGGAAAAGTCCAGACAGAGACTGGGGAAGCAGATGCATTTTCCATTGTCTATCTGGATGGCACCACATTGAATTTTGTGATCACGGAAACGGGACTGGATCTGGATTTCTACGGTTCTATGCTGATGCACTTTGAGCCGGAAGAATAATCATATTCTTCAGCCGGAGTTTTCTCCGGCTGAAGATGTTTTCGTATCAGAAGTGATGTCTTCATGAAAGGAAAAAGGAAATGGAAAAAAACATAAAATTATGGTTTGGTGAGGAAGGACGGAAGATTCGAAAAAGGATCTCTGCATTTGTGGGAACCGTTCTGCTTTCCTGTCTGTTTTTCTTAAGCACCGTATGGGCAGAGGCTTCCTATGATGAGAATCTCGCGGTTCACAGACAGACGGCGGCCAATTCGGGAAGCATCTGCGGTGCGCTGTTTCTGGGATATGTGTATGGAGGAGAGGGAGACAATCTTGCCTACGACAGTGCGTATCTGGACTATGTGCTGAATCAGAGCGGCTGCGCGGAGGAATTTACGTTCCTGAGAAATATCCCATCGGACAGAATTGTAGAGACAGAGGGCGGAAAAGAGGTTTTCTGTATTTATCCGTGTGATGAAAATGCGTCTGTTACGGTATATGAATTTATTCTGAGTGAAGCCAATGACTACAATGGCGAAAGGGGAGCCGTTTTATACCAGAGTGAAAGCGGCGATCCGATTCTGCTGCGCTGCAATACCAGCGAAGGAATCTGTACCTGTCAGGTTGTGATTACGGACAGTCAGGGGGAAAGCCTGGTATGGGAGCCGATCATCACTCTCTATGACGGAACGATCGCAACGCCCTGGGATGCTCCGTTTGTCTATGATGCAACCTACGAGGCTGTGGAAGGCTATGGAGGGGACAACTACTACCCGGAAGATGAGTACCTTGAATACGGCTATGAGGATCCGTATGATGAAGATTATGTCTATGAAAACCAGTATGGTGAGAAATGGTATCCGGGCAGGTATGACGGAGTAGTGGACGGTTACGAGATCCCATACGGTTATGAGATCCCGTATAGTTATGATGATGGATACGGATATGAAAATGAGTTCCTGTATGACGATGGACGTACCCTTAATTTAGACGGAACGACTTATATTATGCAGGTAACCAAATGTGATGAATGGGTTTCTCTTCGGGAATATCCGGATGTCAATTCCGCACGGATTGCACAGATACCGCTTGGGGCCTACATTTATGACTGCGTGTGGTATTCGGATGAATTTGTGTTTGGACAGTTTAACGGACAGTGGGGATATGTTCTTTCGCAGTATCTGACTCTGGTTGATGCCGTGCTTGATTATGAAGACGATTATTACAGTGAAGAATATTATGATGATCTGTATTACGGGGATTATGAAGGAAGCTGGGCAGAAGATGCAGAACCTCACGGATATTTTAATTATACGCCGCTTCCCTATGATACCATCACAAAAGACGGAACCGAGATCATCAATTACAGCATCAAGGGCTACACCATTCTGGCAAGCCGGCTCTACGATCTGGGAGAGGTCATGCGTGTGGGATGCTATGTGAATGGAACGGAACCATATTGGGGCTATGTGACAAGTGTGGATACGATCACGGAATTGTCGGCTACAGAGGCGTTTCTGGCAGGGACTGCCGATGATCCCAAAGTAATGATCTACAATTCCATCAAGGGCTTGTATATGATCGACCTGGAAACAGGAGAGCTTCTGTGGGAGAGAACCGGTGAAGAGCTGGGACTTTCCGGCGGTCTCTGTTATGATGTCGGAGAAGACGGAACGATGTATCTTGCCGGCTATTACAGTACAGACATTGTCGCCGTAGCGATGGACGGATCGATTCTCTGGAGAAATGATGCAGACAACAGTGCGATTTACTGGCCGTATCGAATCAGTGTTCTGGGCGACGAGGTGGTCGTGGACTATGAAAGCGGCTCAGAAAACGGTCATTTTGTGGTGGCGTATGGACTGGATGGAAGCAATCAGTGGGCGGATATCCAGTGACAGGCAGCAAATGAGAAAATAGTAAAAGTGCACAAAAAACGTATGGTATTTTTGACAATATCATGGTTTTTGTGCACTTTTATTGTTTTCCGAAAATTTGGATGATATAGTATAGATAAGACGACAGCGAAGAAACCGGACAGTTTTCAAACACAGAATGGGGAAGAACATGATTTTCAGAAAAATAATCAATCACATAAAAAGTCATATGTCATACAGCATGATCGGAACCGGAATTGCATTGTTTCTGATCGCCGCGTTTTTCTTTCAGAGTTTTCTGCAGAACGAATATTTGCAGTTTCTTCTGGCGGAAACCACAAAGACAGAGCATGCGGTTCTGGATGCATCGGCAAACAACCTGAACAGCATGCTGCGGGATGCCCTGCTGACCGGGGCGGATACGGTGATGGATTCGGAGCTGTATACCCTGGTGGAGAGCGTAAAGGAGAGCGGAGGAGCCATTCGGGACACCATGCGGCTGGATGTGAAGCTGAACAATATCACGCATTACAACAGCAATATTGCAGCAACAGCAGTGGTGACCGAAGACGGGCTGATGTGTGAATACGGAAGATACTGGAATAACAGCGGGTACAGTGAGCTTTGGTGCGGTGACAATCTGGAGGTTTTATCAGAACTTTATGAAGAAGTCATGGAACGGACGCAGGAAAAATCTCCGGCCAGCTACGTGATCAGTACGGAACCACTGATACATGAAAATTTTCCGCAGATGCTCCTGTTTCATATGGCATATCCGCTGGTGGGGAGCCATGTAAACAAAACCGAGAGCTGCGCGGTGGTCGTCTTTACTTTTCGTCTGGACCTGATGATTCAGTCCAGTGCGCTTTCCAATGCGAAACAGGGCGATTACATCAGCGAATATATTACGGACGAGAATGGAACGGTGCTGTATCACCGGAACAGTGAACTGCAGGGAGAAAATGAGCGGCAGCTTGGAACAGAGCAGATCGAGGAGCTGGAAAAGCCGCTGGATTATATGGGGTGGACCATTCACATCGATATCGATACCAATGGCATGCGCAGCAAGGTACAGGAAATGTTTGGAGAGGGTGTGGTTGTATATCTGGTGCTGCTGTTTTTCTGCATTGTGATCTGGAATGTCCTGCTCTGGAGGATCCTGCAGCCGGTTGGAGAAATCGGAAAAGCCATGCGGGAAATCCGTCATGGAGAATTTGGCGGAGAAATTCAGATCAGAGGAACTCATGAGCTCTGGCAGCTGGCACAGCAGTATAACCGTACGGTTCGTGCGCTGGAGGTCCAGAGAGAGGAAACCAAACGGGAATATGAAGAAAAGACCCTTACTCTGCAGCGCTGCAATGAGGCGGAGAAGGAGGCGCTGGAATCTCAGATCAACGCACATTTTCTCTGCAACACACTGGGAGCCATCAATTACAGTGCCATTGAAAACGGAGATACAGAGGTTTCCATTCTGCTGAAAAATCTGTCGGGAATCCTGTATTATACATTTTCAAAGGAAACCAAGCTGGTGACACTGGGAGAGGAGATCGACTGGGTTTGTCAGTATCTGTATCTTCAGAAATACCGGCTGATGGATGTGTTTGATTATGAGATCATTTTTCCTGAAGAATATAATGAATGGCCGTGCTGCAAGCTGTTTCTGCAGCCGTTTGTGGAAAACTCCATTCTTCATGGATTTGAAGGGTGGGAAAGCGGCGGAAAAATCGTGATTTCCGGAAGGGAGTCCGGAGGCCGCCTTGTCATGACGGTAGAGGATAATGGCTGCGGAATGGAAAAGGATGTCAGTGATGCGATCAGCCGGATCCTTTCGGGGAATGCCGGTATTGAAAGAAATCAAATCGGAATAGGAATTCAGAATGTGGTTGCAAGACTTCGGATGTATTATGGACCGGAGATGGAAGTGGAGCTGGAAACGGCGCCCGGAAAGGGAACGAAATTTATCATGTGGCTGCCCATTCCTGCTGATATTCTGGAGGAAAACGGAGAACAGGAGGGTTGGATTTGAAGATTATTATTGTGGAAAATGAACAGAGAGCCAGACAGGGAATCTGCAGGCTGATTGAAAGCATTTCCGGAGATTATGAGGTGGTGGCGCAGGCGTCCAATGGAGAAACGGCGCTGGAGCTGATCCGGCAGCTGAATCCGGATGTGGTATTTACAGACATGAAAATGCCGTATATGGATGGAATTACGCTGATCCGGGAAACCCGTGCGAGAAATCTGACGGCGGAATTCGTGGTGATCAGTGCCCATGCGGACTTTCAGATGGCACAGCAGTGCATATCTCTGGATGTGACAGAATACCTGTTGAAACCGATTACCAAAAGTGAAATGGAAAATGTGCTGACACGCCTTTTGGCAAGGATCAAAGGACAGAGGCTGTATCCGGAGCAGGAGAAAAAGGATGACAGCCTGCGAAGCGGATATCCCGATGCGCATCCCATGGTTCTTCGGGCGCTTGATATGATTGAAAAGGATTATGATAAAAAAATTACGCAGACAGACCTGGCGGAAAAGCTTGGAATCAGTCCTCAGTATTTCAGCTACATTTTTTCCAGGTATGTGGGAGA
>CAMBYR010000051.1 GCA_945872375.1 uncultured Blautia sp.
GAGGTTACGGATGTGGTCTGCGATGTCTGCGGACGGAACATGGTGATCAAATACGGTCCTCATGGCCGTTTTCTGGCGTGCCCGGGATTTCCGGAATGCCGCAATACAAAGCCTTATTATGAGAAGATCGGCGTTGCCTGTCCGAAATGCGGAGGTGAGGTCGTTCTGAAAAAGACACAGAAGGGCCGGAAATACTACGGCTGCGAAAACCATCCGGAATGTGATTTTATGTCATGGCAGAAGCCGTCTCAGAAAAAGTGTCCTGTATGCGGAAGCTATATGGTGGAGAAAGGCAGCCGCCTTGCCTGCAGTGAGACCTCCTGCGGATATGTGGAGCAAAAAGAAAAAGAGTCTTGATATTTGAAAAATTGTATGAAAACATGGAACAATAGAGCGAAAAATTGATTGTTCCATGTTTTTATTTTTATTCAAAATAGATATTATAACGCGAAATTTGCCAAAAATGTCTTGAAATTCGTTAATAAAACATGTAGTATTAATAATGGAAGTTTTAACCTGGCTACACACTTATATTTAAAGAGTCAAAAAAACTTTAACAAAGGCGAAAGGAGGACAAAATGAGCGTTCAGTTGCTAGACAAAACAAGAAAGATCAATAAGCTTTTACACAACAGCAATTCAAGTAAGGTCGTTTTCAACGATATTTGTCAGGTGTTGATGGAAACTCTTAGTTCAAACATTCTCGTTTTGAGTAAAAAAGGTAAGGTTCTGGGAGTTAGTTTGTGTCCTGGTGTAGAAGAAATCACAGAGCTGATGGAAGACAAGGTCGGCAGTTTTGTAGATTCGCTGCTGAATGAGAGATTTCTTGGTGTTCTGTCTACAAAGGAAAACGTGAATCTTCAGACACTGGGATTTGAACACGTATCAGTGAATTGCCAGGGGATTATTAATCCAATCGACATCGCTGGCGAGCGTTTGGGAACGGTATTCATGTATCGAAATGAAAAGCCCTATGACATTGAAGATATCATTGTCAGTGAGTATGGTACCACAGTGGTAGGGTTGGAAATGATGCGGGCCGTTCACGAAGAAAATGCAGAAGAAGACAGAAAGCAGCAGGTAGTAAAATCTGCTTTCAGTACTCTTTCCTTTTCAGAATTGGAAGCAATTATTCACATCTTTGAGGAGTTGGACGGAGATGAGGGAATTCTTGTAGCTAGTAAGATTGCTGACAGAGTCGGGATTACGAGATCTGTAATTGTGAACGCACTTAGGAAATTTGAAAGTGCCGGTGTTATTGAGTCCCGCTCTTCCGGAATGAAGGGGACTTACATTAAGGTTTTAAATGAAGTAATATTTGATGAGCTGGAAGAAATTAAGGCTCAGCGTAAAAAAGGATAGAAAAGAAGCAGTGCCGGATCTCGGATAACGAGTGAAGGCACTGTTTTTTTTGATTACTTTCGAAATATGAGAAAATGATAGATAATAAAAGGAAAAAAGAGAAAAAATAAGTATAATATGTGATAAATAACTCTGAAACGGGTTGCGGAATAACGGTGTTTTGAATAATATAAGGACAGTGATTAGCACTCGAGGAAAATGAGTGCTAGTAAATAACCGAAAGAATATAAGGAGGAAAATAAATCATGAAATTAGTACCTTTAGGTGACAGAGTAGTGTTAAAACAGATGGAAGCAGAAGAAACTACAAAATCCGGTATTGTCCTTCCGGGACAGGCGCAGGAAAAACCGCAGCAGGCAGAAGTAATCGCTGTTGGACCTGGCGGACTGGTTGATGGTAAAGAAGTAAAAATGGAAGTGGCTGTAGGCGATAAAGTCATCTATTCCAAATATTCAGGAACAGAAGTAAAACTGGATGGTCAGGAATACATTATTGTAAAACAGAATGATATTCTGGCTATGGTAAAATAATTACAAAAGAAAATGATCAGGCAGAAAAAGCTGCCTGTGACATAAAAATCTGAATCATAAATAATGATTGAAAACAGGAGGACTGATTGATCATGGCAAAAGAAATCAAATTTGGTGCAGAAGCAAGAACTGCACTGGAAACAGGTGTAAACAAGCTGGCAGATACTGTTAGAGTGACCCTTGGACCGAAAGGAAGAAATGTTGTTCTTGACAAACCATACGGCGCTCCGTTGATTACAAATGACGGTGTTACCATTGCAAAGGAAATCGAGCTGGAAGACGCTTTTGAAAACATGGGCGCACAGCTGATCAAGGAAGTTGCTTCCAAAACAAACGATGTGGCTGGTGATGGTACAACAACCGCTACCGTACTTGCACAGGCTATGGTGCATGAAGGAATGAGAAACCTGGCAGCAGGTGCAAACCCCATTATCCTCAGAAAGGGTATGAAAAAAGCAACAGACACTGCAGTAGATGCTATTAAGGAAATGAGCCAGAAGATCAGCGGCAAAAAGCAGATCGCAAACGTTGCCGCAATTTCTGCAAGCGATGAAACGGTCGGACAGCTTGTTGCAGACGCTATGGAAAGAGTTTCCAACGATGGTGTTATCACAGTAGAAGAATCCAAGACCATGCATACAGAACTGGATCTGGTAGAAGGTATGCAGTTTGACCGCGGATATATTTCTGCATATATGTCCACAGATATGGAAAAAATGGAAGCAAATCTGCAGGATCCGTACATTCTGATCACAGATAAGAAGATCAGCAATATTCAGGAGATCCTTCCGCTTCTGGAGCAGATCGTTCAGGCAGGAGCAAAACTTCTGATCATTGCAGAGGATGTAGAAGGTGAAGCACTGACCACTCTGATCGTAAATAAACTGAGAGGAACCTTCCAGGTAGTTGCTGTAAAGGCTCCGGGATATGGCGACAGAAGAAAAGAAATGCTGCAGGATATCGCAATCCTGACAGGCGGCCAGGTGATTTCCGATGAACTTGGTCTGGATCTGAAGGAAGCTACCATGGCACAGCTTGGCCGTGCGAAATCTGTAAAAGTTGCAAAAGAGTCTACCGTAATCGTTGACGGCTGCGGAAATAAAGAAGACATTGCAAATCGTGTTGCTCAGATCCGTGCACAGATCGAAGAAACAAAATCTGAGTTTGACAAGGAAAAATTACAGGAAAGACTTGCAAAACTGGCAGGCGGTGTAGCTGTAATCCGTGTTGGTGCTGCTACCGAGACTGAAATGAAGGAAGCAAAACTTCGTCTGGAAGATGCTCTTGCAGCTACAAGAGCAGCCGTTGAAGAAGGAATTATCGCAGGCGGCGGTTCCGCATATATTCACGCATCCAAGAAGGTTGCAAAACTTGCTGCAGAACTGGAAGGCGATGAGAAGACAGGTGCGAACATCATTCTGAAGGCACTGGAAGCTCCTCTGTTCCATATTGCTGCAAATGCAGGTCTGGAAGGCTCTGTCATTATCAATAAGGTAAGAGAATCTGAAGAAGGAATCGGATTTGATGCTCTGAACGAAAAATATGTTGATATGGTAGGCGAAGGTATTCTGGATCCTGCAAAAGTAACCAGAAGCGCTCTGCAGAATGCTACCAGCGTTGCATCTACTCTGCTGACCACAGAATCTGTTGTGGCAATCATCAAAGAGCCGGCTCCGGCTGCTCCGGCAGGAAATCCGGGAATGGGCATGATGTAATTCTGAAATAACCAAATCAAAATCAAATAACGGGATCAGTGTCATAGACGCTGATTCCGTTTTGTGCTATAATAATGCCAATTGATAAAAAAATCAAAATAAAAACTAGGAGATGAAAAAATGAGCGATTTGTATTATGAACTGCTGGTGAAAAAAGAATCCACAGCAAAAGATGCGGTGATACGGTACGGCCTGATCGTACTTACAGCAGTTATGGTCCTCGGCGGCCTTCTGATCAGCCCCATTCTTCTGATCGCAGCAATTGCCCTGGGAGTTGCCTGCTATTTTGTGATTCCCAAAACAGATCTGGAGTTTGAGTATCTGTTTGTAAACGGAGAGCTGGATGTGGACATGGTCATGTCAAAATCAAAAAGAAAAAAAGCCAACAGCATCAGCATGGAGCAGACCGACATCGTGGCTCCGCTGAAATCCCACCGGATGGATTATTACAATGGAAATCAGAAAATGAAAACCCTGGATTATTCTTCCGGAAATCCGGAGCACAAACGCTATGCCATGATTACCAGGCTCAATAATGAAAGTTGCCGTGTGATCATTGAACCGGACGACAGAATGATTCAGGCTATCAAAAATTCAGCACCGGGAAAAGTTTTTTTGGATTGACACTCTCCCTGATTTTTGTTACACTATGGAACAAACTCAAAACAATAATTTTTTATATAGTACAAGGGAGGAAATGCAATGGGTACTATCATTGGTGAAGGCATTACATTTGATGACGTCCTGTTAGTTCCGGCATATTCAAATGTAATTCCGAATCAGGTAGATGTCACAACGTATTTAACGAAAAAGATCAAACTGAACATTCCTATGATGAGTGCAGGAATGGATACAGTTACGGAATATCAGATGGCGATCGCCATGGCGAGACAGGGCGGTATCGGTATTATTCATAAAAACATGTCTATTGAAGCTCAGGCAGACGAGGTAGATAAAGTAAAACGTTCCGAAAATGGCGTTATTACGGACCCGTTCTTCTTATCCGCAGAGCACACATTAAAAGATGCCAATGATCTGATGGCAAAATACCGTATCTCCGGTGTGCCGATCACAGAAGGCAAAAAGCTGGTAGGTATCATCACCAACCGTGATCTGAAATTCGAGACAGATTTTTCCAAGAAAATTAAAGAGAGCATGACCTCCGAAGGCCTTGTGACGGCAGAAGAAGGCATTACCCTGGAAGAAGCGAAAAAGATCCTTGCAAAATCCCGCAAGGAAAAATTACCCATTGTAGACAAAGATTTTAATTTAAAAGGACTTATTACCATCAAGGATATTGAAAAACAGATCAAGTATCCTCTGGCAGCAAAGGATTCACAGGGACGTCTTCTCTGCGGTGCTGCTGTTGGTATTACAGCAAACGTTCTGGCACGTGTGGATGCACTTGTGAAAGCCAACGTGGATGTAATTGTTGTGGATTCCGCTCACGGACATTCTGAAAATATTCTGAAAACTGTCCGCCAGATTAAGGAAGCTTATCCGGATCTTCAGGTAATTGCAGGAAACGTGGCAACCGGAGCAGCAACAAAAGCTCTGATCGATGCAGGGGCAGACGCAGTAAAGGTTGGTATCGGACCGGGATCCATCTGTACCACACGAGTTGTTGCAGGTATCGGTGTTCCGCAGGTGACTGCTGTTATGGACTGCTATGAAGTTGCCAATCGTTTTGGTATTCCGATCATTGCAGACGGCGGTATCAAATACTCCGGAGATATTACAAAGGCCATCGCAGCAGGTGCAAATGTCTGCATGATGGGAAGTATTTTTGCCGGATGCGATGAAAGCCCGGGAACATTTGAACTGTATCAGGGAAGAAAATATAAGGTATACCGCGGCATGGGCTCTATTGCAGCCATGGAAAACGGAAGCAAAGACCGTTACTTCCAGGAGAATGCAAAGAAGCTTGTTCCGGAAGGTGTGGAAGGCCGTGTAGCTTACAAGGGAAAAGTAGAAGATACGGTATTCCAGCTGATGGGCGGACTTCGTTCCGGTATGGGTTACTGCGGCGCAGCAGATATTGAGACCCTCAAGACCACCGGAAAGTTTGTGAAGATTTCTGCAGCATCCCTGAAAGAATCTCATCCTCATGATATTCATATTACAAAAGAAGCACCAAACTACAGTGTAGACGAATAAAGGCTGCTGTTCACAGATAATTTCCCGCGAAGCGTGCTGCTGAGAACTGAGTGAACAGTAACGAATCAAGTCGTCTGTTGGGTTATTCCCATATGGATTGAGAAAAAATGACACGAAAAAGAACCACAGGTTCAGCAAAAAAAACAACAGGAAATAAAAAATCAGCAAGACCTGCCAAAACGCGCAGGTCTTCTGCTGTTAAGAAGAAAAAACTTACAAGAAAACAGATCAGGAACAGACATGTGCTGATCTTTCTTCTCTGTGCGGCGGCTTTGCTGACTCCGCTTATTCTGGGAATCTCCTCGGTACGCTACAAAAAGAAAGAGACTTCCGAGACACAGGGACAGGTATCTTCCGGCAGCGGACCGGAGGAATGGCAGAAGGAGGGGGCTCCTTATATTGATGTACAGCTTCTGACGCCCAATGAGTATTCCAGACCGCAGATCGCTATGAGCGGCGTGAAATACATTGCCATTCATTACACGGCAAATCCGGGGGCGTCTGCCCAGGATAACCGGAATTATTTTGAAAATCTGTCAGTGACCCATGAAACGAAGGTCAGCAGTCATTTTGTGATAGGATTGAACGGAGAAGTCATTCAGTGTATTCCAACGGCCGAGATTTCCTATGCTACCAATGACAGGAATGTGGATTCCGTTTCTATTGAGTGCTGTCATATGGATGAAACCGGTGCGTTTGAAAGCGCCACCTATCAGTCTGTGGTAAAGCTCGCAGCGTGGCTTTGTACACGTTTCGGCCTGACGGAGGAGTCTGTGATCCGGCATTATGATGTTACCGGCAAAAATTGCCCGAAATATTATGTGGAGCATCCGGAAGCCTGGGAGCAGATGAAAGCCGATATTGCTGCTCAGATTCAGGAAGATTACGTTCTTCAGGAAAATTTGCGCGCAGGCTCTTGAAAAAATAAAAAAAGTAGTGTACTATGTTTGTGATGACTGCATGACTGGCGGAAGTAGGGAAACTACAGGGAGTGCAGTAACGTATTTGTGCCGACCGCCTGGGCAGCCTGGAAACAGACTACCCAGGCTTTTTTGTTTCATATTTTACGAAAAGGAGAACAGATTATGGAAATGTTATCACTGGAAAAAGAGTTAAAAGAAAATTCCTATCCCGGAAGAGGAATCGTCATCGGACGTTCCGCTGATGGAACAAAGGCAGTGACGGCTTATTTCATCATGGGCAGAAGCGAAAACAGCCGTAACCGCGTATTTGTGGAAGACGGAGAAGGAATCCGCACGCAGGCATTTGATCCTTCCAAACTGACGGATCCAAGCCTGATTATTTATGCACCTGTTCGCGTTCTTGGAAATAAAACCATTGTGACAAATGGCGATCAGACCGACACCATCTATGAAGGAATGGATAAGCAGCTTACGTTTGAACAGTCATTGAGATGCCGCGAATTTGAACCGGATGCACCGAATTATACACCGCGTATTTCCGGTGTTATGCATGTGGAAAGCGGAAAATACAGCTATGCCATGTCCATTCTGAAAAGCAATAACGGAAATCCGGAAGCATGCAATCGCTATACATTCGCCTACGAAAATGCAGTGGCAGGAGAGGGCCATTTTATCCATACCTACAAATGTGACGGCAATCCGCTTCCAAGCTTTGAAGGAGAGCCGAAGCTGGTGGAAATTCCGGATGATCCGGATGCATTTACTGAGCTTTTATGGAACAGCCTGAATGAGGATAACAAGGTGTCTCTGTTTGTCCGCTATATCGACATTGCTTCAGGAAACTACGAAACCAGAATTGTGAATAAAAATCAGAAATAATGGAGGAATGATTCATGAAAGAACTGGAATTGAAATATGGATGTAACCCCAATCAGAAACCATCAAAGATCTATCTTGCAGACGGTGGAGAGCTTCCGATTAAAGTGTTAAGCGGAAGACCGGGATATATCAATTTCCTTGATGCATTTAACGGCTGGCAGCTGGTCCGTGATCTGAAAAAAGCGACAGGGCTTCCGGCAGCAACCTCTTTCAAGCATGTGTCTCCTGCAGGGGCTTCCGTAGGTCTTCCACTGACAGAAACGCTTGCAAAAATCTACTGGGTAGATGATATGGACTGGAGAAATTTTTCACCGATCGCCTGTGCCTATGCAAGAGCCAGAGGAGCAGACAGAATGTCTTCCTTTGGAGATTTCATTTCCCTGTCTGATGTCTGCGACAAGGATACGGCTCTTCTGATCAAACGCGAGGTTTCTGATGGTGTGATTGCACCGGGATATACCGAGGAAGCACTGGAAATCCTGAAACAGAAGAAAAAGGGAAATTACAACGTGATTGAAATCGATCCGGATTATGTACCGGCTCCGCTGGAACATAAAGAGGTGTTTGGCGTAACCTTTGAACAGGGACGTCAGGAACTTCAGATCGACGATGCGCTGATCTCCAATATTGTTACAGAAAACAAAGAGCTTTCGGAAGAAGCAAAACGGGATCTGAAAATTTCTCTGATCGTTTTGAAATACACCCAGTCAAACTCTGTCTGCTTTGTAAAAGACGGACAGGCCATCGGTGTGGGTGCAGGTCAGCAGTCCCGTGTACACTGTACCAGACTTGCAGGACAGAAGGCAGACAACTGGTTCCTGCGTCAGTGCCCGAAGGTACTGAATCTGCCATTTAAAGATAGTATTACACGTGCAGAACGTGACAATGCCATCGATGTTTATATCGGCGAGGAATATATGGATGTTCTGGCAGACGGCGCCTGGGAAAAGACCTTTACAGAAAAACCATCGGTATTTACACGTGAAGAAAAGCGGGAGTGGCTGGATCAGCTTACAGATGTGACTCTCGGTTCCGATGCCTTTTTCCCGTTCAGCGATAATATAGAACGTGCTCATAAGAGCGGTGTGAAATATATTGCGGAGCCGGGCGGATCAGTGCGGGATGATGCAGTGATTGAAACATGCAATAAATACGGCATGGTCATGGCGTTTACCGGAATTCGTCTGTTCCATCACTGATTTTAGTACCGGATGAACGGCTGAGGCTGTTTCTTCTATATTATATATGACAAAACAAAAAGGGGCTTCACACGGTTTGGGGTGTGAAGCTCCTTTGCATTTATCATCGGTATGGTCAGCCGATCAGCTCCTGGATCAGTGCCCGAAGCTTCATGCGGACTTTTTCCCGATGAATTCCATCGTATCCGATCGCCTCCGCTTTTCGCAGAAGGTGCTCCCGAAAAGCGGTGATCATTTCCGGGCGCCGTAATTCCAGCATAAGAAATGGCGGCCGGGTGCGGATCAAAAGTGCCTGTCCGCCTTCGCTTACGGTTAAATTGTAGAATTGCTGATCGTTTAATGAATAAGGCAGAAAATAATAATTTTCGTATTGGTCCATGAGGCGCAGGATATTTTGAAGATGAAGCGCATATGTTTCCGGAGTATAGCGAGGATGATCCGGATATGTGGGAAAGGAAGATGCCACATAGACTTTTCCGGCCCGAACCTCTTCTGCCGTAGCTACCGAAGATAGATCAATGAGCTTTTTATCTTTTAGACTCTTTTCAAACGCTGCAGCATTTTCCAGATACATCTCGAATGTGAATTTCCATCCGGGATTATCCGTATTCTCAATGTAATAGTTCAGAAGGTCTTTCGGAATGCTGTTAATGGAAAGCGGTGTCACCATCTGAATAATGTCTCCCGGCTGGGAAGAAAGATTCTTAAAATAGGGGAGGGAATCCTTCGGATCCGTGTGTGAGATCAGTGCCGGCCGGCAGAGGGAAATATGCTCACGGAACTGTTCTTCGAAAGCGTTTACCAGGGTGAGGTCTGTGGAAAACATGGTAATATCACTGGTGCTTCCCAGGGCTACGGAAGACGAGTACTGCACACAGAGTCCCGGCACAATGATAATCGAGTGCCGGTAAAGGTTTCCCCGGAGTCTTGGGTAATAGTATACTTTCATTCGCCCGCCGGCGTATACGGGCAGCCAGAACTGCAGAGATTCCGTATATCGATTGATATAGTTCAGAGGCGGCATGATCTGGTAAAAGGTAAAGCCCCGTTCCATCATTTCCAGAAGGTCTGACTGAATCTGTTTTGAAGCCAGATAGTCGGAAAGAAGCCACTCCAGATTGTCATCTACGATTGTCAGTACAGAGCCCGGATGTTCCATGTGGCGCATTGCCTGCATGACACGGCGCATGACTTCCCGACGGCCTTCTTCACCGTAGAAAAACAGGGTCTGGTTTTCCGGAGCAGGGGAAGAGTCGGAAGCCTGTATTCCGGGTTTTTTGGCAGGAAGTGCCTGTATTTCTTTCAGGATTACATTGACCACATCGTTTTCCCCCCGCAGCCAGCTTTCCAGACGGTCGGCCAGCTCACTGGTGGGCATGCCGGGGCTGATGGCAACCTGTCCAAGCATTTCAGAGAGTGCCTGGCGCTGAAACGCCGCAGAACTGCGTTTGGCAAAAAAGAACGCCATATTTTTGGCGTGCGCGGGATTTTTCGAAAGCTTTCTCTTTCCTGTTCGCATCAGACTGACGAGGGAAGGATCGACGGACAGCGCGGCAGCAAGCTCCTTATTGCTGGTCTCGGTGATATGCATTAAAAAAGATAACTTTTCAGCAAAAGACATTGTGATACTCACTCCTTCCGTATGGTGATTTATCCATTGATTTATCAGACACGCGACACCATAAAGGTAAATTTGCATGACATAAATAATGCCTTAAGTCTTGATTTCTATTTCTATTCTTGATATGATACTATCATACCAAACAGAATCAGTCAAA
>CAMBYR010000052.1 GCA_945872375.1 uncultured Blautia sp.
GGAATCGGAAAGGGCCTCAAGGGCAGCCGCAACTGCATACTGGGAAAACAGTTCCATTCTTCTGGCCGCTTTTGCATCCATTCTGTCTTTCGCCACAAAATCCTTTACCTCTGCTGCCAGTTTTACTTTATATTCTGTGGTATCAAATCTGGTGATCGGCCCGATTCCCACTTTTCCGGCTCTGATTCCCTGCCAGAAACTTTCCACATCATTACCGATGGGAGTCACTGCACCAAGTCCCGTTACAACCACTCTTCTTTTCATAATATCCTCCGTTTATATAAAAGTCCCGTAAGCAGCATGCTTACATGGCCATTCCGCCGTCTACACAAAGAACCTGTCCTGTAATATAACGTGCTCCGTCAGATGCCAGAAACGCTGCTGTTTTTGCAATATCCTCCGGGTCACCAAACACACCCATGGGAATCATTCCCTCAGCCGATTTTTTTACCTGCTCGGAAAGCACATCCGTCATATCTGTCCGGATAAAACCGGGGGCAATGGCATTTACCGTAATCCCTCTGCTGGCAAGCTCCTTCGCCGCAGATTTTGTAAGACCGATGATCCCGGCTTTTGAAGCTGCATAATTGGCTTGTCCTGCATTTCCGCAGACACCTACCACCGATGCCAGACTGATGATCCTGCCGCTTCTCTGCTTCAGCATCTGGCGGGAAACGTGACGGATACAATTAAAGGTTCCTTTCAGATTGATATCCACAACCTTCGAAAAATCCTCCTCACTCATGCCCATCAGAAGCCCGTCTTTTGTAATTCCGGCATTGTTCACCAGAACATCAATTCTTCCATACTGTTTGATCACTGCCTTGAAAAATTCACCACATGCAGTAAAATCGGAAACATCGCACTGTATTGCTTCCGCCTCTCCTCCTGCTGCCTGAATCTCCGCCTTTACAGCCTCTGCCTTCTCTGCGGAGCCACGATAATTGATCACCACCAACGCACCTGTCTTCGCAAGCTCCAGGGCAATGGCTCTTCCTATTCCTTTTGCTGCTCCGGTCACTACCGCAACTTTTTTATCGGTCATAATACTCCTCTACTTCTTTCTGAATTCTCATCGTCTGCAGGCGGAAATCACTGTCTCCAGATCATCCGTCGTCTGAATATTATATATCTGAACATCTTTGCTGATCTTCTTTACAAATCCTGCAAGTGTCTTCCCCGGTCCGATCTCCACAAAGGTATCCACACCGTCTGCGATCATAGCCTCCACACTCTGCTGCCAGCGAATGGAAGAGGATATCTGCTTTTCCAGAAGTACTTTTGTCTGCGAGGAATCTTTCACATACTGTGCTGTCACATTGGTTACATACGGAATTTTTAACGGGGAAATCTCCACCTGTGCCAGTACCTGTCCCAGCTCTTTTCCAGCCTCCGAAAGCATGGGGGAGTGGAATGGTCCGCTGACTTTTAATGGCATCACCCGTCTTGCTCCCGCCTCTTTCAGCTTCTGAGAAGCTTCACAAACAGCCTCTGTTTTTCCGGTGATCACTATCTGACCCGGGCAGTTATAATTGGCAATTCCCACATCCTCTATGGAATCTGTTACCTTTTCAATGTCCCGGGAATCCATTCCCAGAACAGCAGTCATACTGCCCTTTCCGGCAGGTACAGCCTGCTCCATCAGGATTCCTCTTTTCCTGACGGTTGTGACCGCATCCTGAAGCTTCATGCCGCCTGCCGCTTCGATTGCACAGTATTCGCCAAGGCTCAGCCCTGCTGTCACATCCGGGTAAAGGCCCTGTTCCTCCACCACCTTTTCCATGGCAAGACAGGTGGTCACCAGAGCAGCCTGTGTATATTCTGTCAGATCCAGACGGTCATTTTCCTCAAAGCAAAGCGCCTTCATATCCATGTCAAGCCACTGGGATGCCTGGTCAAAAATCTGTCTGGCAGTCTCATATTTTTCATAAAAATCTTTTCCCATTCCGGCCTTCTGAGCGCCCTGTCCGGGGAAAAGAAATGCGATTTTATTCATAAAGGGAACATCCTTTCGTAAGTGCTTCTGTCTCTTTTACCAGCTTTTCAATGAGCTCCCGGCAGGTCATTTTCTCTTTTACAAGCCCTGCACTCTGGCCGGACATCACACTTCCATTTTTCACATCACCATCAATGACTGCACGGCGAAGGCCGCCAAGTGTCAGCATTTCCAGTTCCTCAAAAGGAGCACCCTCCGCTTCTTTTTTCAGATATTCATTAGTCATTTTATTCCTAAGGGCGCGCACCGGATGTCCGGTGGTCCGTCCCGTTACTCTTGTATCAATATCCTTTGCCTTAATGACCATATCCTTATAGTTTTCATGTACCCAGCACTCTTCGGTGACAATGAAATGAGTTCCCATCTGCACACCTTTAGCGCCAAGCATCAGAGCTGCAGCGATCCCCCTGCCATCTGCAATACCGCCTGCGGCAATCACAGGAATCTGTACGGCGTCCGCCACCTGAGGTACCAGAACCATGGTGGTCAGTTCTCCGATATGACCGCCGGATTCACAGCCTTCTGCGATCACGGCATCTGCTCCGCAGCGTTCCATTCGCTTTGCAAGTGCCACAGATGCAACGACCGGAATCACACAGATTCCTGCTTCCTTCCACATGGTCATATATTTTTCCGGGCTTCCTGCACCGGTCGTAACGACCTTTACCTTTTCTTCGGCAACGACCCTTGCAACTTCTTCCGCATAGGGGCTCATCAGCATAATGTTTACCCCAAAAGGCTTATCTGTTATTTTTCTGACTTCCTGAATCTGCTGACGGACCCACTCTGCCGGGGCATTGGCTGCCCCGATAATACCAAGTCCGCCTGCCTGGGAAACAGCGGCTGCCAGATGATATTCTGCCACCCAGGCCATGCCGCCCTGGATAATGGGATAGGTAATCCCAAGTAATTCGGTAATCTCCGTTTTCATAGGATCTTGTCTTCCTGCTCCTTTCAGGCTCCCGGAATACCCTTCGGCATTCCTGCTTCTGCTTACTGCAATTTCTGAATATATGCTTCTACATCTCCGATTGTCTTGATTTCTTCCAGATCTTCGGTGGGAATTTCCACTTCGTATTCTTCCTCAAGCGCCATCACAAGTTCAAACAGATCCAGGGAATCCGCTCCCAGATCCTCTTTAAATGATGTTTCTGCTGTAAGATTTTCTGCCTCTGTTCCAAGTGCTTCTGCTGTGATTTCTTTAATTCTTTCTAACATTTTTATGATCTCCTTTTTCTTCTTCTTTTTTTATTTATTGCCATTCCATCAGGCTTGCACCATAGGAAAGACCCGCCCCGAATCCGGAAAAAATCAGTTTATCTCCCGGTTTCAGAAGGCCCTTCCTGTTCATTTCATCCATAAGGATCGGGATGCTTGCCGAGGAAGTGTTGCCATAGTTTTCAATATTTACGGGGAATCTTTCCATATCTGTCTTCATCCGTTTTGCCACCGAACGGACGATCCGTTCATTGGCCTGATGAAGAAGGAAATACCGGATATCTGCTGTCGTAAGTCCTTCCTGTTCCAGCAGTTCCCCGATGACCTCCGGTACTTTGGAAACAGCAAATTTGAAGACTTCTTTTCCATTCATCTGCATATAGGTTTCCGGTGCCGCAGGACCATTTGCGTATTCTTTTCTGTTTCTGCTGCTGCAGGTAAGAACCTCTCCCATGTCCCCCACAGAATGGGTGACCAGACCATAGATCCCCGTTTCTGATGCCCGAAGAACAGCAGCTCCTGCCCCGTCTCCAAACAAAATGCAGGTGGAACGATCCTCCCAGTTGGTAAGCTGAGAAAGGCTCTCCGCGCCGATGATCAGCGCTGTCCTGTAAATTCCCTGGGACAGATATGCCTGCGCCGTATTCAGGGCAAACAAAAATCCTGTACAGGCAGCATTCAGATCAAAACAGGTCGCATTCACCGCACCGATCTGCTTCTGAACCTCGCAGGAGGTGGTTGGCATCAGCTTGTCCGGTGACACAGTCGCAACAATGATCAATTGTATCTCTTCCGGAGACATTCCGGCATTTTCCAGAGCTGCTCTGGCTGCGCCTGCTGCCAGGGATACGGTTGTTTCCTCCCCCAAAGCAATATGACGGGCCGCTACACCAGTTCTCTCTCTGATCCATTCATCACTGGTTTCCACCATTTCTGAAAGCTTCTGATTATCCCAGACGGCTTCCGGAATGCAGGAACCAGTTCCGCATATTTTTCCTGTCATAGTCCTCTTCCTAATTTATTTTGATTGTAGATTATTTTGATTATCAAAATAAATTATTTTTATCGTTTTGTCAAGTAGCAATATGCACAAAAAAAGAAAAAATAGTTTTTTTTATTATGTTTCTTTTCCGATTTGATGATTCCGGTAAACCATGCTAAAATATCTCTGGAAATTTTTCCTAAAAAAACAGCCGTCTGCATCTGCTGCATCCGGCATAAGGAGTCCCCACCATGAACTATCTTTTTTCCAATAAAGATCTGAAAAAACTGATCATCCCTCTCATATTTGAGCAGGCACTTGTTATTACGGTAGGTATGGCCGATACCATGATGATTTCCTCTGTGGGAGAAGCTGCCGTTTCCGGCGTTTCTCTGGTAGATATGGTCAATAACCTGATCTTCAATATCCTGGCCGCACTGGCCACCGGCGGAGCCGTGGTCACCTCCCAGTACATCGGTGCGAAAAAGCTTTCAGAAGCACGGAAATCAGCCCGTCAGCTTTTGTACACCGTCATCTTTTCCAGTGTGACAGTGACGGTGCTGGTTCTTCTGGCAAGAGTACCGATCCTCCGGTTATTCTTTGGCAGCATAGAACAGGATGTTATGAAAAATGCACTGGTCTATCTGGTGATCTCTGCGATCTCCTTCCCGTTTCTGGCCGTATACAATGCCAGTGCCGCATTGTTCCGCTCCATGGGAAATTCTCAGATCACCCTGAAAGTATCCATCCTCATCAACCTGATCAATATTATAGGAAATGCTTTCTGTATCTTTGTCCTGCACATGGGCGTAGAGGGCGTGGCCATCCCTTCTCTGATCTCCAGAGCGGTGGGCGGTATGATTCTCTACCTGCTTCTGAAAAACCCGAAATATCCTGTCTGTTTCGAAAAAACGGCTTTTGCACTGGACTGGTATACCATTAAAAAAATCCTGTATATCGGTATTCCAAGCGGTATCGAAAACGGAATTTTCCAGCTCGGGCGTGTTCTGGTAGTCAGCATTATTTCCGGATTCGGAACCGTTCAGATTGCAGCAAACGGTGTGGCAAACAATCTGGACTCTGTGGGCTGCATCATTGGTCAGGCCATGAGCCTTGCCATGATCACCGTTATCGGCCAGTGTGTAGGTGCCAATGATGAAAAACAAATCCGTTACTATACGAAAAAGCTGCTGACGATCACATACATCGCCACCTTCCTTCTGGTGTCCTCCGTTCTCCTTGCACTGCATCCAATCTTAAGTCTCTATGGACTCAGCCAGGAAACCACGGAGCTTGCCTATATCCTGATCATGATCCACAATGGTTTTGCCATGCTTATGTGGCCTGTGGCTTTCGTTCTTCCCAACATGCTTCGGGCATGCAACGATGTACGCTTTACCATGGTAGTTTCCATTTTCTCCATGTTTGTATTCCGAATCGGATTCAGCTATATCATCGGTGTACGAATGGGCATGGGAGCCATTGGAGTATGGATTGCCATGGTTATCGACTGGGTATTCCGCCTGAGTCTTTTTATCGGACGCTATCTGAAAGGAAGCTGGAAAAGACTCTGTCTGCATCCCTGATTCCTGACAATTCAAAAGCTGCCGGACCTCTCTTTGAGATAAGAGAGCCGGCAGCTTTTTTATTCCTGATGTTCCTTTTTCAGCGTTTTCTTTCGATGTTTTACACACTCCGTCAGCAAATATTCTATCTGTCCGTTGATCGAGCGGAAATCGTCCTCCGCCCACTGTGCAAGGTCGTTGTAAAGGGTGGCTGAAACCCTCAGCGGAATCTGCTTTTTTGCTTTTTCTTTTGCTTCAGCCATCTGCCGCCCTCCTTTTCTTTCCAATTGTATACTCTTATTTTAATAGATAGAACCGCTGTTGACAATAGGCTGGGCATCTTTATTTCCGCAAAGAACTACCAGAAGGTTGCTGACCATGGCCGCTTTCCGTTCTTCATCCAGCTCTACGATCTGGTTTTTGCTGAGCTGATCCAGAGCCATCTCCACCATACCAACCGCACCTTCCACAATCTTCTGCCGGGCATCAATAATAGCTGCAGCCTGCTGGCGCTGGAGCATGGCAGAAGCAATCTCCGGAGCATAAGCCAGATGGGTAATTCTCACATCCAGGATCTCGATTCCCGCCTCCAGAACCTTTTTCTGAAGTTCTTCCTGCATGATATCTGCGATCTCCTGACTGCTGCCTCTGAGGGTCTTTTCATCCGATCCGTTTCCGGTATCATAGGGATAATTTCTGGCAGCATTTCTGGTAATGGCATCGCACTGAATGGATAGAAATTCCTTGTAATTTTCCATATTCAGTACAGCCTTTGTTGCATTTTTTACCTTCCAGATGACGATGGTACCGATCTCTACCGGATTGCCCATTTCATCATTCACCTTCTGACGTTTATTGTCCAGTGTCATGGTTTTCAGGGAAACGATTTTACTGGAACCACTGCTGCTGAGATTAATATTTACGGATACTTCCTTGCCCTTCCCTTCCTGCTGCAGCGCTTCCTGCTTTCCTGCCGTGGGATTGACCGCCGTACAGAATGGAATTACCCAGTAAAAGCCAGGCTCATAAAACGTACCATAATAATTTCCGAACAGAGTCAGCACCAATGCTTCGTTTGGATGAATCACCTTCAGACCGCAGAGCATGACAATTCCCACACAAATCAGTCCGATTCCCAGAATCAGGGATACTGCCAGGATAATTCCCGCTCCCGGGCCGCCGTGCTCCATACGAATACCTCCTACCACGATCAACAGTGTTCCAACGATCATCAGAAGCAGGGACACAAACAGCATCAGCATTCCCGGCTTTCCTTTCAGGATTTTTTCTTCTGTAATTTTTTCCTTCTCCATAATCTTCCTCCTTTTCAAAACTGTTTTTCGTTTTGATATCAATTTGATATCATCATAATATTACCATTCAAAAGCATTGTCAATAGGAAAAAGAAAAACTACCGATTTTCTTTTTTTTGAAAACCGATAGTCTTTTTCTTTACTCTTCGCCGAGTCTGATTTTCTTTACATAATCCGCCACGTCCCCGGATGCTCCGTCAAACAGATACGTTTTGCTGCTCTGTCTGCGGCCCTGCCATTCCTGACGGATTTCCCGCACCGTATCGGCGATCTCGTCCTTCAGTCCCTGGGCTGAAATCCGATGTGCTCCCTGTCCCAGAATGATGATCTGCTCCAGCCTGTCCGATGTTGCCACCGTCACACGGTACTCACGTCCGATCTTATGAACCGTCCGTTCAATATACTGATCCGCCGTCTCCGCCTCTTTTGTATACACCACATGAATATTGTGATACCGAATCACCTCTTCTGCATGGCCTTCCACCTTGTAGGCATCAAAGACCAGGATCAGCGTACATTTCCGGTATCCCTGATAATTGGATAAAATATCCATCAGTCTTGTCTGTGCCGCGTGAACATCTGCATCTGCCAGCTCCTTCAGCTCTTCCCAGGCAAAAATAATATTATATCCGTCCACCAGAAGATATTCCTCCTGGCTTTTTTTCTTCGGGATATACTGGCTGCTCTTAGCCGGAGCGTGCACCGTTCTCCTGGAAAAAGCCTGCGGTTCCCGCTTTACAGGTCCGAAGGTCCGTTCAAAAATCGCCTGCAGTTCCTTTTCCTCCTCGTAGCTGCCGATAAAGGAACGTGAAGAAGGCCGGCTGACCGTCTCCGGCAGTTCTTCCCCTTTTTCCTCCGAAGGGAGCCCGCTTTCCAGATGCATATACTCCTCTACCTGATCCCAGGGAACCACAAATCCGGCTCCATGGGCACAGAAAACGGAACCTGTGGGATTTTCCAGATCTCTTTCGGAATCGTAGCCAATGGCATCCACCACCTCCTGCTGATTTTTACAGGGGGCATATCCCTTCAGGGTGCAGAACAGGCGTCCACGGCCTTTGCTGTAGGAAATCACCTGCTTCTGATAATCCCGCATGGATGCCACAGGTACCGTTCCCGAAAGAACGGATATCTCTCCCTCCACCGAAGGCGGCTGGAACGTTCCCTGCATTTTCTGAATATCGGTCATGGCCCGTCCGATCATCTCTGACGGCACTTCCAGCCGAAATTCATAATAGGGCTCCAGCAGAACGGATTCCGCTTTTTTCAGTCCCTGACGTACCGCACGGTAGGTGGCCTGGCGAAAATCGCCGCCCTCTGTATGTTTCAGATGGGCTCTTCCGGTAAGCAGCGTGATCTGCATATCGGTAATCACCGATCCGGTAAGTACCCCTTTGTGTTCCCGTTCCTCCAGATGTGTCAAAATCAGCCGCTGCCAGTTCCGATCCAGTACATCCTCACTGCAGGCGGTAAAAAACTGCAGGCCGCTTCCCGGTTCTCCCGGTTCCAGCAGAAGATGTACCTCCGCATAGTGACGAAGCGGTTCAAAATGGCCGATTCCCTCTATCGGAGCTGCAATGGTTTCCTTATAGACAATATTTCCGGTTCCGAATTCCACTGCCACATGAAATCGCTCCCAGATCATATTTTTCAGGATCTCGATCTGCACTTCCCCCATAAGCTGGGCGTGAATTTCTCCAAGCTGTTCATCCCAGACGATATGAAGCTGAGGTTCTTCCTCTTCCAGCTGTTTCAGATTTTTTAACATCTGATGGACATCGCAGTCCGGCGGAAGCTGAATCTGGTAATTCAGGACCGGCTCCAGAACAGGCATATCCGATTCGGCTTCCATTCCCAGTCCCTGCCCGGGATAAGTGGCCGAAAGACCTGTAACCGCACAGACGGTTCCCGCTTCTGCCTCCTGTACCAGTTCATATTTGGCTCCGGAATAAACACGGATCTGATCTGCCTTTTCCTCCCAGATCTCATCGGGATGGCCGCCTCCTGCCACTCCATCCGGTTTTCTGTTTGAAAGGATTCCTTTCACCTTAAGGCTTCCCCCGGTTACCTTCAGATAGGTCAGTCTGGTTCCCTGTTCATCCCGGGCTATTTTATAAACCTTTGCGCCGAAATCCGCCGGGTACTCCGGCAGGCGGGTATAGGTTTTCACGCCATGCAGAAACTCCTCCACACCTGTCATCTTCAGCGCCGACCCGAAATAACAGGGAAAGGCTTTCCTGTCTGCAATCAGTTCCCGGATTTCTTCTGTTTCCAGAGCACCCTTTTCCAGATAATGCTCCAGCAGTACTTCTCCGCCGCACATAGCCAGATTTTCATCCCGTTCTTCCTCCGGTATCTGGCCGCTAAAATCTATACAATTTTCATCCAGCCTTTTTTTCAGTTCTGCCAGAATCTGTTCTCTGTCGGTTCCTTCCTGATCCATTTTATTGATAAACAGAAAAACCGGAATCCCATACTGTTCCAGGAGCCTCCAGAGCGTCAGGGTATGACCCTGCACACCGTCAGCGCCGCTGATCACCAGAATGGCATAATCCAGCACCTGAAGAGTTCGCTCCATCTCTGCCGAAAAATCCACATGTCCCGGCGTATCCAGAAGAGTAATCTCCATGTCTTCCATATTCAAAATGGCCTGTTTGGAGAAAATAGTAATTCCACGTTCCCGTTCCATTTCAAAGGTATCCAGAAAAGCATCCCCGTGATCCACCCGTCCCAGCTTACGCACTTTTCCGCACTGAAAAAGAAGACTCTCCGAAAGTGTCGTCTTTCCTGCATCCACATGAGCCAGAATTCCAATTACAAGTTTTTTCATTTTTTCCTCCCGAGTACGATTCGCAATCTGTCATTCCAAAAGGAAATCCAACGCTCTGATAATTTTAATTCCATCCTGTGTCTGGGTAAGATTACACTCCAGGGCAATGACTATTTTTTCGTAACTATCCCGGATTTTACGCAGAGGCGTAAGCTCTCGCTCTCTTGTTTCCGGAGCGTTCATTGCTTCTGTAACCCGGATATATTTTTTCTCGTCTGCTTTAGTGTACCGACCAAGGTGTTTCCAATGGAGGTTTCGGAAGTGTTGCTGCCAATATTGTCCGCCAGAAACAAGATGATTTTTCTCAGCAGCACTGGGTCTTTGATTCGCTTTCTGACACTGCCTGCAGGCGACTTCCGTTCCGTCAGTGTATAGTCATGGAATTCCAGAAATTTTTTAAAAGATAATGGCACCGCCTTTCGCTTAAAAACATATCACAAACTTCGTCTGAAATCAAGTTTGTGAGATTGATACTGCAAACTTTGATTTTCAGGAAGTTTGTAACATATTGTAGGCACTTGTCGATATGTGTAATTACACAGCAGAAGACAAAAGCCGTCTACTCTTCTCAGAATAAACGGCTTCCTGCA
>CAMBYR010000053.1 GCA_945872375.1 uncultured Blautia sp.
GCGGATGGAATCGGGGCTGTCGCATCTAAGGTCTACTTAACCTTTGGTGCGACAGCCCCTTCTTGTCTATAATTCTGATAAAATTTGTCCATCTGTACTGATGACGACAACCTTCCACGGGATTAATTTTCCACTGGACTGTAATGCCATTTTTGTGGCCTGCTCCAGGCCTCTGCAGCAGGGATCTTCCATGCGCACGATCGTCACGCTTTTGATATTATTTTCGCGGATAATCGCAGCCAGCTTTTCCGTATAGTCCCCGCTGTCCAGCTTGGGGCACCCGATAAGAGTGATGCTGTTCCGGATAAATCTGTTATGGAAATCTCCGTATGCATAAGCAGTGCAGTCAGCTGCGATTAACAGGTTTGCCCCTTGAAAATATGGAGCATTCACAGGAACCAGCTTGATCTGCACCGGCCATTGTGAGAGCTGACTGTCTACAGGACTGGCGTCATGAGGGAAAGTGTTCTCCTGTGTGCGGCGAATCTGCTTTGTGCCTGCACCAGGGCATCCACAGGGACTTTCTTTTTTGCGCTGCTGAGCCGCTTTTACAGCATTTTCATCATATGCGGCGGCTTCACGTTCCACAAAGGAAATCGCGCCTGTCGGACATGCAGGAAGACAGTCCCCCAGGCCGTCACAATAGTCATCGCGCAGAAGTCTGGCTTTTCCATTTACCATACCGATTGCCCCTTCATGGCAGGTATCTGCACAGATTCCGCATCCGTTACATTTATCTTCATCAATGTGAATAATTTTTCGTATCATAATATCATCCTCCCTTGACTTGATGGTCTGATTATACTATCATAATCGGAACAAATCTGTTGTTTTTACAACGGAAAGGACAATTGTGAAAAAATATTCAGAAGTATTAAAGCGTGCAGAATTATTTTATGGCATCAAGGAAGAGGAGACAGAGGCCATGCTGAAATGTCTGTCGGCAGAAAGCCGCTGTTATCAAAAGGGAGAGTATGTGTTTCGCAGAGGAGAAAAAATCTCCGCCGTTGCGATGCTGCTGGAAGGATGTATTCATATTCAGAAGGAGGATTATTGGGGGAATTTAAGTATTCTGAATGAGATTTCGGAAGGGGAGATATTTGGGGAAGTATATGCCTGTCTGGGAAACGAGGAGATCTTAAATAATGCGGCAGCTGTAAAGCAAAGCGTTGTTCTTTTTCTCGATATCAACCGGATACTCACCATGTGTCCTTCATCCTGCCGTTTTCACGAACGGCTGATCCGGAATCTGCTTTCTGTCATGGCATCAAAAAATAAGAGACTTACCCAGAAGCTGGAACATATTTCCCAGCGCACAACCAGGGAAAAATTACTGTCGTATTTGTCAGAACAGTCTTTGCGGGCGGGATCCTCCTCCTTTGACATTCCATTTAACAGACAGCAGCTTGCCGATTTTCTTTCGGTTGACAGAAGTGCGATGTCCGGAGAGTTGTGCAAAATGCGGGAGGAAGGAATCCTTCTGTTTGAAAAAAATCATTTTATTCTGAAATAAATGGGAATCGTACAGCCGGTTTTGAGGTTCACAGGTAATATTCCGAGACAGTTTTGACGCTGATGCCGGAAGTATGATACAATATCGTTATTGAATGTGTATGTTTGATGCCTGAACAGGCGGAAAGGAACGGATCCTATGACATATAAACAGGTTTATCATACTCCGGAAGGCTTCTCGGATCTGATTATGAACAGTGACGGAGAGTACCTGACAGGATTATGGTTCGATGGATCGGGAGATGAATCCGGGCATATTACGGACTGTGAAGAGAGAGACCTTCCGGTATTTCAGGAAACCGGCAGATGGCTGGATCTTTATTTCAGCGGGAAAAATCCGGATTTTACCCCCAAATACAAAATAAAGGAATTGACGCCGTTCAGACAGGAAGTAGTGGATATTATGAACACCATTCCTTACGGAAAGACGATTTCCTATAAAAAAATTGCAGAAATCATTGCAAACAACAGAGGACTGGAGAGGATGTCGGCACAGGCCGTGGGAGGTGCGGTAGGCTGGAATCCTCTCTGCATTATAATCCCCTGTCACAGAGTTGTAGGTATCAACGGAAATCTGACCGGTTATGGCGGTGGGATGAGGAATAAGATCGCTCTGCTGGCTCATGAGGGAAATCAGATAGACGAATGGAAAGGGAAGATGTTATCACGTACGTGAATAGAAAAATGACAGGAGAGACTATGGAAAATCAGGAAAAACAGCATAAACGGCGTGTGCGTTATTCCGGCACACACCCGAAAACATATAAGGAAAAATATAAAGAGCATGATCCGGAAAAGTATGCAGATACTATCGAAAAAGTGATCCGTAAAGGCAGCACTCCGGCAGGAATGCATATTTCCATCATGGTCAGGGAAATATTGGATTTTCTTCAGATTCAGCCGGGCCAGATGGGACTGGACGCGACCCTGGGATATGGCGGCCACACGAAAGAAATGCTGAAATGCCTCCGGGGACAGGGACACATTTACGGTCTGGATGTGGATCCGATTGAGTCTGCGAAAACGAAGGAACGCCTGGCGAAGCAGGGATTTGGCGAGGACCTTCTGACGGTTCGCCTGCAGAATTTTGCGGAGATCGATCAGGTTTCCAGGGAAACAGGAAAGAAGTTTGATTTTATCCTTGCGGATCTGGGCGTATCTTCCATGCAGATCGACAATCCGGATCGGGGCTTTTCCTATAAAGTGGAGGGTCCTCTTGATCTGCGCATGAATCCCGAGAAGGGAGTCAGCGCAGCAGAACGGTTAAAGAACGTCTTCCGGGAGGAACTTAAGGGAATGCTGGTGGAAAATGCGGATGAACCTTATGCATCGGAGATTACGGATACGATTCTGAGATGGCGGACCAGGGGACGGGCGATTGAGACGACTACACAGCTAAAGAACGCCATTGAAGAAGCACTTGCATTTCTGCCGGAAAAAGAGCGGAAAGAGGCGGTGAAGAAATCCTGTCAGCGGACATTCCAGGCGCTTCGCATTGATGTCAACAGCGAATTTGAGGTTTTGTATGCATTTCTGGAAAAGCTTCCGGAGGTTCTGGCACCGAATGGCAGGGTGGCCATTCTGACCTTCCATTCCGGAGAAGACCGCCTTGTGAAAAAGGCTTTTAAAGAGCATTACAGGGAAGGACTGTACAGTGAGATTTCCAGAGATGTCATTCGTCCTTCCGCAGACGAATGTGCAAGAAACAGCCGGGCGAAATCCACAAAGATGCGCTGGGCGATCCGCTCGGAGGATTGAGGCAGATCCTTATGACTGCACCGTTTTGGCGTAGGCGATCCGGATAATATCGTCAATGCCTGCTTCCTCAATGCCGACATCCCTGATGGGGTGAAGGGAAGACAAATCACTGATCAGACGGGCCGCAGTCAGTTCCCTCTTCATAAACTTATATCTGACGACATTGTCGGCTGCGGACAGGATTTCTGCCTTGGGATGTGTTGGAACGATGGAATCGTAATACTCAACGGTGAGTGTGCGGTAAGGTGCGATCCTCTCCACAATTTCGGACAGATTTCCGTCGTCCATCATGACACCGTTATTGATGATGATCAGTCTTTCACAAAGCTCCTGGATATCTCCCAGGTCGTGAGTGGTGAGAATGACTGTTGTACCCCGGATCGTATTGATTTCTTTGATAAATTTGCGAAGGGCGTATTTGGAACCGGCATCCAGTCCGATGGTTGGTTCATCGAGAAAAAGGACTTTCGGCGAGTGGAGCATGGCGGCAGTCAGGTCTCCCTTTACTCTTTGCCCCAGCGACATCTGACGCACCGGCTTATCCAGAAGCTCTCCGATTCCGAGGATGGAGTCCATGACCTCCAGGATATCCAGGTAGTCCTTTTTTTCAATCTGGTAAATGCGCCGGAGAAGCTCAAAGGTTTCTTCGAGCCGCAGATCCCAGTTCAGCTGTGTTCGCTGTCCGAATACAACACCGATTTTCCGGACCGTTTCTTTTCGGTATCTGGCAATATTTCGGCCGTCAATCAGCACTTCTCCTGATGTGGGAGTCAGTATGCCTGTCATCATTTTTATGGTAGTACTTTTTCCTGAACCGTTGGGACCGATAAATCCAACGATCTCTCCTTTATTCACGTGAAAATCAAGACCGTTTACAGCCCCTATGATTTTCTTCTCATTTCTGAAAAGAGACTTCAGTGTTCCGCCGAGTCCTTTTCCCTTTTCTGAAACCAGATATTCTTTATGTAAATCTCTTACAGTTATCATAGAATCCCCCATATTAGTTTAGTTTCCGGCACTCTCATATTTTTTCAGGCCTGTCTGAAAGACAAGTCCGGCTGCCAGCATGGTGGCAATACCTGCCGCAAGCGTGATCCAGACGCCCATACCACCGGAAGAGCAGAGGGTCTTCATGCCCAGAAGCTCCGACGCAGGATAAAAGGATACCCAGCCGATGGGAATGAGGAAGGTCAGGATCAGCTGCATGGCTTCGGGGTACATGGACAGTGGATACATGGTTGTCTTGTCAAAGATTTCCTGGGTGAACTGTCCGAAATCGTTTGCACTTTTTGTCCAGAAAGAAGTAGAGCCCAGAAGGATATAGATACCTCCGCGGATCAGCACTGCACCGGTCAGCATAACGATGATGCCAAGCACATTGGAAACGGTGAACGCAAAGTCTGTCTGTACACATCCATACAGGAACACGAGGATACCGGGAATCAGATCGGTAAATCCGAAAATATTGATGTTGGTAAAGAAAAACTGATACAGGACGCTCATCGGTCTTGTGAGGAAACGGTCAAAAGCGCCGTCAATCACGTAATATCCCATAAACCAGCCCTGCACAAAAAAAATCATGGAGAGGGCATGAGAGATGACGGAAATTCCATACAGGAACGCAAGCTGTCCATAATCCCAGCCGTTGATTTCACCGAATTGTTCCACCGCAAATTTGATGGTGGCAAAGCCGAGCAGGAACTGAATGGGATTTGAGATCAGCCAGCCGAGAATATTGGACGGATATTCTATGATCGTGAGCAGTGCCATTTTTATGGTGTACATGGTAACCCGGAGATGATGCGCAAGACAAAAATGTACTTTTTTCATGTGATTATCCTCCCTGTACCAGAACTTTTTTCAGACTTTTCTTTGAAAACAGATAAAACAGTGCGGCAAGTATGAGAACCCATATAAGCTGTATCAGCATACGGCCCTGAATCTCTTCATTTGATGCACTCCCAATATAAATATCAAGGGGAAGCTGATAAATATAGACAAAGGGAAGAGCATTCAGGATACCTGCAAGCCATTTTGGGAAAAACCATATGGGAATGATGCTTCCGGACAGAAGACGTATCAGATGCTTTTTTACCTGAAACAGTGCATCCATGGAAATAGCCGTAAACGCCCACATGCCGAAGATGGCCGCTGTCAGCCAGTTGATCGCCATGGATAAGATCACACTTACGGCAAACATGGGAATTGCAGAGACGGAAACGATCGTGGGAACCTTGATCAGCAGGCTTCCAAGAAGGAGAATCGGAAGCAGATTCTGAAAAAGAAGTGCAATGAGATTTCCAAGATCTTCTGCGAAAAACATCCCGAATACATTCACGGGCCGCATAAGATCGATGGCAATACTTCCTTTTTCCACGCTTTCCTGGATCCTTCGTTCCACTCCGGTGGTAAACAGTACGGACAGGACCGAGGACATGATGGTGTAGGTCATCATATTATCGGCGGTAATGCCGTTTCGAAAGGTTTCGTCCTGAAACAGCGCCTTCCAGAAAAAGGCAGTGGTAACCATGACGATCGTCTGCATCAGGATATTTCCGAAAACATCAAACCGATAGGTAAAGCTGCGTATGATACGTGTTTTGCAGATAAACAGATATTTTCGGAAAGAGCTGCTAAACATCGATAAATCCCCCTTTTTTCATCTGCCCCGGAGTGATACCGGTGATTTCCTTAAACGTCTTTGTAAAAAAGCTTGCACCGGAAAATCCTGTCTCGTAGGCAATCTTTGTGATGGACATATCGGTGCTCTGCAAAAGCTCAATACTCTTGGCGATACGGTAATGTCTTACATAATCGATGGGAGTGGAGTTTGCATATTTCTGAAAGATCTTTGTGCACGCGGTTCTCCCCATGCCGCCTGCTTTACACAGCATATTCAGGGAGATGGGTTCCCTGTAATGGGTCTGAATACAGGCAACCATTTTCTGAAAAACGGCATAGCTTTCGTTACAGGAATGGCTTTCGGAAACGATTCCCGGAACATGATCGTACAGAAGCTTCCAGATCTCGAAAGTCGTTTTTATCATTTCAAGCTCGGTGTTCTTTTTTTTCGAAAGCTCATAAAGAAGACTGAGCTTTGTGAGCACGCTTTTTTCCCATGGAATGCTGTCGTGAAAGAGAAGCCAGGGAACAGATGGATTTGAGATAATCGGATGCACGTATTTTTCCTCGATATATTTTGATGAGCAGAGAAGCATTGGATGAAAAATAATGCAGTCCAGCTGGCATTCCTCATCGCCTAAAACAATCAAATGAAGCTGACGGGAGTTTACGAAAATTCCTTCTCCTGTATTCATTCTGACGGTATAATCATCGAGCTGGTAAAAGGCATGTCCTTTTCTTATGCAGATGAATTCCACATCACTGTGCCAGTGAAGCGACATTTTCAAAGGCACAAAATTGGCAGGAATATCATTCCGCCTGCAAAAGAGCGGAAAATCAGGATTGTCATAACGGATATTTTCGGATCCGTCTTTTTTTATTTCAGGTATATCGGAATACTTTGGATAATATTCTTTTTTATTGTTTTCTGGCATGTTTTCACCGTCCCTGGAATTTCACTTGGTGATGAAATTATATCACGTTGTCTCTTCGGATAATATCACTATATCCGTATATTTCTGATATTATTTACCGCCTTCAGATCATATGACTTCCAGGGACGTGAGGTATGAAACAGGATATGCGGAAATTATTCATATTGCTGTTTTCATTATTTGAGGGGACTGTTTACATTTCTATAAAATCAACACATTTTTCTTCATTATCGGGCTTTTTCAAAATGTAAAAATATATTACAATAGCTCCAGGAGGTGATTAGAATGATCCGTATGGAGATTGCCCTGATCTTCATTCTTGCCTTTGTGGCGTTTGTCTATTTTTCTGCGGAAGGAAGACAGTCTCTGCTTCACAGGACATTTTCTATCCTGCTTATTTCTACCTTGATTCATCTGGTCTTTGACGCTGCCAGTGTTTATACGGTAAACCATCTGGATACGGTGCCGCGTCTGCTCAATGATATTCTGCATCGGTTTTTTATCGGGACTATGGTCCTGTGCGTGTATCTCTTTTATCAGTATATCGCGATCCTGGCACAGGAGGAAACGGGGAAACAGCGCCGAATGGATCTGGCTGCGAAAATATATCTGGCTATAGCAGAGCTGGGGGTTCTGCTTCTTCCTGTTCACTATGCCGTAACCCCGGAAGGCAATTATTCCGACGGGATCCATGTCAGTGTCTGCTATATCAGTGTGGCTTTTTATCTGTTTTTATGTGCGGGCATTCTGATCCGTAACTGGAAACAGCTCGAAACAAAACGAAAGATGGCTATAGGCGCAGCGCTCGCCGTGGAATTTCTGGTATCGATGCTGCAGGCAGGACATCCTACCTGGCTGATCAGCGGAATGGGACTGACGCTGATGACGCTGGCCTTTTATCTGACACTGGAAAATCCGGATATTTTCCGGGCGGAGCTGACGGAACAGAAGATGTCCATGCTGTATCTGAAAAGTCAGGTGAATCCTCATTTTCTGTACAATACTCTGGACACGATCCGTATCCAGGCACAGCTCAACGGTGATAAAAAGGTGGCGGATCTTCTCATGCGGCTGGCAGATTTTTTCCGGCTCAGTGTAAAGGTGGATCGTCAGATGGTGGCTCTGGATGATGAGCTGGAGCTTCTGGAGGCATATATGGACCTTATGTGCTATCGATATCCCGGGATCCGGTGTGAATATGACATTGATCCGAACCTGGGAGGTGCTCAGGTTCCCAATTTTATTTTACAGCCTATTGTGGAAAACAGCTTCCTGCACGGCCTGAAAAATAAAGGCTATCGGGGAGAAGTGCGTATATCGGCGCAGAGAGCCGTGGAAAACAGGAACCGTATGGAGATTCAGGTGTCAGACACCGGAGGAGGCTTCGCGGAAGGGGCAAAGGAAAAAATCGATGATCTGCTTCTTCATTATGCCAAACAGGCACCAAAGCTTGAGGGCAGCAGCATAGGTATTCTAAACGTGCAAAAGCGGGTGAAGCTGTTCTGTGGTCAGGACTGCGGACTCTGGTATACAGAAAATCCGGGCGGCGGTGTGACCGCGCATCTTCTGCTGCCTGTAATGGAGGAGGGAAAGAAATGAAAAAGCTGAAGGTATTGCTGGTGGACGATGAAATTATGATTCGGGAAGGGTTTAAACGTCTGTTTGACTGGGAAGCCCATGACTGTGAGGTGGTGGGAGAGGCTGCAGATGGAATGGAGGCACTGGCCCAGATCGATTCTCTTCGTCCGGATATTGTCATAATGGATATTAATATTCCCATTATGAGCGGACTGAAGGTCATTCAGCTCAGCCGGATCAAGCATCCTTCCATTGCTTATGTGATCGTGTCGGGATATGATGATTTTTCCTATTGCCAGCAGGCTCTGCGGATGAAGATTACCGATTACATTCTGAAGCCGGTGAACTATGAGGAGTTCGGCAACTGCATTGACAATCTGAAAATTGCCCTGTTTGAACAGAAGATCGCGGAGGAGCCGGAAGAACATGAAGAGCGTGTGATCACACTGATCACCAGATACCTTCAGGAGCATCTTGCCCAGGATGTGAGCCTTTCCGTTCTTGCGGAGGAATTTCATCTCAATGCACAGTATATCAGCCAGTTATTTAAAAATGAGATTGGAGTAGGGTTCCTTGCCTACCTGACAAGCATTCGTATGGAGAAGGCCAAGAAGCTTCTGGTGTCTACTTCGCTTTCTGTGGCGGAGGTTGCGGAACAGTCCGGTTATGGAGACTACCGGGTTTTTACGAAGGTTTTTAAAAAGACGGAAGGAATCACACCATCCCAGTACAGGCGGGACTTCCTGGATGAAACTTCGGGACGGGGATGATGATCCCGCAGACAAAAGAAGGGGATATGATGGAATCGGAAGATCCCGTGTCCCGGGAAAAGAGAGGAAAAAGAATGGAAATACGGGCAGCAGAGCTTTCTGACGCAGGAAGACTTCTGGAAATCTATGCACCTTATGTGAAAAATACAGCGATCACCTTTGAATACGTGGTTCCGGGAGAGGAGGAATTTCGAAACAGGATCCGGAATGTTCTGGAAAAATATCCTTATCTTGTGGCCGTGGAAGACGGAAAGATCCTGGGATACGCCTATGTGAGCGCCTTTAAAGAACGGGCGGCCTATGATTGGGCTGTGGAAACCTCCATTTATGTGGACCAGAGTGCACGGCGTCAGGGAATTGGAAGAAGCCTGTATGACGCATTGGAGAAAATTCTGAAAGAAATGAACATTCTCAATATGAATGCCTGTATCGGGTATCCGAAAGAGGAGGATGAATATCTGACGAGAGCCAGCGTGGAATTTCATGAGAGGATGGGGTATCGTCTCGTAGGAGAATTTCATGATATCGGGTATAAGTTCGGACGCTGGTACAACATGGTATGGATGGAAAAGATGATCGGAGAGCATCAGGAACATCCGGAACCGGTTCGTACATTTTACCAGGTCAGAGAGAGTCTGCAGGATATTCTGGGGTGATCTGTTCATCAGAAATAAAGCTCCCCATGGCCGGAAAACGGCTGTGGGGAGCTTTGCTGTTTCAGGCACACCCGAAAGAAAACGTATCTGTTTTATTTAACACTCTGCGAAAATTTCTGCTGTGCTTCCATCACCTTTTTTTCTTCGGCGGGCGGTGTCTGATAAAGACCGCGCTGATGCATCATCTGAAATACCTCGTTTTGAATGGCATGCTCCTGGTCCAGAATTTTCAGCATCACATTTCTCACGTTTTCATGGACACACTCGCCGGCAAAGGTATTGAAACGTTCTGTGGTGGCTTTCTGTGCAGATAAACCATCGCCCAGTATTTCCTTATCTGTAAAAACCTGTGTATTCTGCATCTCAACCCCTCCTATCGTAACTGATCGTACAATGCATTAAAATGACTCTGATGCTGCTGGGAAATATGCTCGTATTTCTGCCGGATTTCACTGTCGCTGGTCTGCATTGCCAGCATTTTGAATTTTTTTGTCAGCAGTTCCTCATCTGCCAGAAGATCATTCAGAGCAGATAATTCTTTTTCGGATAACTGTCCCATTACAATACCTCCTTTTGATTGATCGAAC
>CAMBYR010000054.1 GCA_945872375.1 uncultured Blautia sp.
AATCCCTTTTTGCCCCAGTATCTGTCTCTACTGTTCCTTCAGTTCCTATCCTTTAAAGCTGTGGAAAGCAAAGGTGGATGATTATCTGGATGCTCTCTGCAGGGAAATCCAGGAAGTATCCCGCATGATGAATGGGCGAAAACTGGATACGATCTATATTGGCGGAGGCACGCCAACCACACTGGAGCCTGAGCAGCTTACCAGGCTTCTGAAGGCACTAAAGGATTCCTTCGGATTTGACGGTCTTGTGGAATTTACTGTGGAGGCGGGACGCCCTGACAGCATTACAGAGGAAAAGCTTCTTGCTATGAGGAAGTTCCCCATCAGCAGGATTTCAGTAAATCCGCAGACCATGAATCAGGTGACACTGGATATCATCGGCAGAAAACATACGGTGGAACAGACAAAAGAGGCGTTTTTCCTTGCGAGAAAATGTGGATTTGACAATATCAATATGGATCTGATCGTCGGACTTCCGGGAGAAGATATCACGATGGTGAAAAAAACGCTGGAGGAAATCCGACAGCTTGATCCGGACAGTATGACGGTCCATTCACTGGCGGTAAAGAGAGCAGCACGGCTGAACATGTTCCGTGACAAGTATCAGGAAATGACATTTGAAAATAATCAGGAAATTATGGATCTTACCATGCGTACCGCCTATGAAATGGGAATGGGCCCTTATTATCTGTACCGTCAGAAGAATATGAAGGGCAATTTTGAAAATGTTGGCTATGCAAAGGTTGACAAAGCCGGGATTTACAATATACTGATTATGGAGGAAAAGCAGCCGATTATTGCACTGGGGGCAGGCGGATCTTCCAAACTTGTATTTGACAAAGGAAAAAGAATTGAACGTGTGGAAAATGTAAAGGATGTTGCCAGCTATATTTCCCGCATCGATGAAATGATAGAAAGAAAGCGGGCTGGAATCTCAGCCTGGTTATAGTGACTGGAGGTGTACCCTTTGGGTGCGGCATATAAAAGATCTTCAAATAATCCGGAAAGAATTCTGGAATTTGATTTATCGGCAGAACTGAATCATGGAATGGCAGTAAGTAATCTGGCTTATGCGGTGGCGATGCAGCTTGGTCTGGACTCGAAACTTTGTTATGAGCTGGCGATTGCCGGTATGCTTCATGACATTGGGAAACTAAAATTGACCTGCTATATTAACGGACAGGAATGCAACCCTCTGGTAATAGAAGAATTAAAATATGTCCGGATGCACCCTACTCTCGGCTATGAAGAGCTGAAGGATCAGGGATATTCGGATTTTATACTGGAGAGTATTCTTTATCATCATGAAAATTATGACGGAAGCGGATATCCTTCCAACAAAGCGGGAGAGGAGATTCCCATCGGTGCAAGAATCTTACGAGTCTGCGATGTATTCACTGCACTTAGTTCTGACCGTCCCTACCGGAAGGCATTTGACCGGAAAACAGTTATGGAGCTGATGATCGAAGAAGTGAAGAATTTTGATATGGAAGTATTCATTGCTTTTCAAAAAGTAGTGCACAATACATGAATAAACGAGGAGGAAATTATGGCATTAAAGAAAAAGCCGGTAACCGGCATGAAAGATATTTTACCAAAGGAAATGGAAATCCGAAATTATGTTATGAACATGATTCGAGAAACATACAGGACTTTTGGTTTCTGTGCAATTGAGACACCCTGCGTGGAGCACATTGAAAATCTCTGCAGCAAGCAGGGCGGTGAAAATGAGAAGCTGATTTTCAAAATTTTAAAAAGAGGAGAAAAACTGAGACTGGACACAGCAGAGTGTGAAGCGGATCTTGTGGATTCCGGGCTTCGCTATGACCTGACAGTCCCTCTTTCCAGATATTATTCCAACAATGCCAATGAGCTGCCGGCACCGTTTAAAGCACTTCAGATGGGCAATGTATGGAGAGCTGACCGTCCTCAGAGGGGGCGTTTCCGCCAGTTTATGCAGTGTGATATCGATATTCTTGGAGAGCCTACTTATCTTGCGGAAATCGAACTGGTACTTGCTACGACCACTCTTTTGGGAAAACTTGATTTTCATAATTTTACGATCCGCATCAATGACCGTAAAATTCTGAAAGCGATGGCACAGTACAGCGGTTTCCCGGAAGAAAGCTTTGATACAGTCTTTATTATTCTGGATAAAATGGACAAGATCGGTCTGGAAGGCGTTGCAGCAGAGCTTTCGGAAGAAGGCTTTTCAGAAGACAGCATCAGCACTTATCTTGGAATGTTCCAGGAAATCACCTCCGGTGTGGAAGGCGTGCGCTACTGTAAGGAAAAACTGAAAGATGTTCTGGATCCGAAGGTGGCTGAGGATCTGGAAACGATCATTACCACAGTGGATGCCGTAAAAACAGCCGATTTCAAAATGGCGTTTGATCCTACACTGGTTCGTGGGATGTCCTATTATACAGGTCCTATTTTTGAGATTGCCATGGATGAATTCGGCGGTTCTGTAGGCGGCGGCGGACGTTATGACGAAATGATCGGCAAGTTTACCGGAAACAATACAAGTGCCTGCGGATTTTCCATTGGCTTTGAACGTATTGTTATGCTGCTTCTGGAGCGCGGTTATGAAGTGCCTGCTGCAAACGGCAAAAAAGCATATCTTATAGAGAAAAACATGCCGGCAGACAAGCTCCTGACGATCCTGAAACAGGCGGAGGAAGAGCGCAGCAGAGGTACACAGGTAAATATCTCTATTATGAAAAAGAATAAAAAATTCCAGAAAGATCAGATGACAGCAGAAGGCTATACAGAATTTGTGGAATTTTTCAGAGATAAAATATAAGAAATGAGAGAGAAAAGAGGAGAAGATCATGGCTGAAAGTATGCAGGGTCTGCACAGAACATGCCGTTGTGCAGAGGTAACCATGGAAATGATCGGCAGTGAAGTCACCCTGATGGGATGGGTTCAGAAGGCAAGAGATAAAGGCGGTATTGTGTTCGTGGATCTCCGTGACCGTTCCGGACTGATGCAGCTTATTTTTGAAAATGGAAGTATTGATGCAGAAGGCTTTGAAAAAGCCGGAAAGCTCAGAAGCGAATTTGTTATTGCTGTCACCGGTATTGTAGAAAAACGAGGCGGTGCAGTAAACGAAAACCTTGTGACAGGTCAGATGGAAGTACGTGTAAACTCTCTGCGTGTTCTTGCAGAGGCTGACGTTCCGCCGTTCCCCATCGAGGAAAACAGCAGAACAAAGGATGAAATCCGTCTGAAGTACCGTTATCTGGACCTGAGAAGACCGGATCTCCAGAGAAACATCATGCTGAAAAGCCGTGTTTCCATGCTTACCAGAGAGTTTTTTGCAAAGGAAGGCTTCCTGGAAATTGAAACTCCTATGCTTGGAAAGAGCACACCGGAAGGTGCCAGAGATTATCTGGTTCCGTCCCGTGTACATCCGGGCTGCTTTTATGGACTGCCCCAGTCCCCTCAGCTTTATAAACAGCTTCTGATGTGCTCCGGCTATGACCGTTATATTCAGATCGCACGCTGCTTCCGTGATGAGGATCTTCGTGCAGACCGCCAGCCTGAGTTTACCCAGATCGATATGGAGCTTTCCTTTGTGGATGTGGATGATGTGATCGATGTCAATGAGAGATATCTGGCATATATCTTCAAAGAGGTTCTGGATGTGGATGTAAAGCTTCCAATCCAGAGAATCACCTGGCAGGAGGCTATGGATCGCTATGGCTCCGATAAACCGGATCTTCGTTTCGGAATGGAACTGCATGATGTGAGTGAAGTGGTAAAAGACTGTGGTTTTGCAGTGTTTAAGGGCGCTCTGGAAAACGGAGGAAGCGTTCGCGGAATCAATGCAGAAGGCCAGGGGGCAATGCCCAGAAAGAAAATTGATAAGCTGGTTGACTTTGCAAAGGGTTACGGAGCAAAGGGACTGGCATATATCGCTATTGCAGAGGATGGCAGCAGAAAATCCTCTTTTGCAAAATTCATGACAGACGGGGAAATGGATGCACTTGTGCAGGCAATGGAAGGAAAGCCGGGTGACCTTCTTCTCTTTGCGGCAGACAAAAATAAAGTGGTATATGATGTTCTTGGAGCACTTCGTCTGGAACTTGCAAAACAGATGGATCTTCTGGACAAGAACGAATATCGTTTTGTATGGGTAACCGAATTCCCGCTTCTGGAGTGGGATGAAGAGGAAGGACGTTTTACCGCCATGCATCATCCGTTTACTATGCTGATGGATGAAGACCTGGAGCTTCTTGATACAGATCCGGGAAAGGTTCGTGCAAAGGCATATGACATTGTGCTTAATGGAAATGAGATCGGCGGAGGAAGTGTTCGAATTCATCAGAATCATATTCAGGAAAAAATGTTCGAAAAGCTTGGCTTTACAAAAGAAGCTGCATATGAGCAGTTTGGATTCCTTCTGAATGCATTTAAGTACGGAGTACCGCCTCATGCAGGACTGGCATACGGTCTGGACCGTCTTGTCATGCTTATGGCAAAGGCTGATACGATCCGTGATGTGATTGCTTTCCCGAAGGTAAAGGATGCCTCCTGTCTGATGACAGAGTCACCAAGCAGGGTAAGTGATGCACAGTTAAAAGAACTGAATCTTTCCGTTTCGGAAGAAGAACCGGAAGCCGGAACAGAAGAATAAATGAAAAGAAGCAGGGCGGCGGCTCTGCTTCTTTTCTGTGAATGGAATTATTCTTCTGTTTCTTCCACCGGAGAGGTACTGAGTGTTCCGAAAATGGCATTTCCCAGGGAATGACTGCTGTCCTCCAGCTTCCAGGATACCCCGTCATTGACCAGTGAGAAGGTGGCTGAGGTGGTTTTGACAGCCGTATTCTCCTGAATGTACTTTAACAGGAGCTCATAGGATTTCTGGTACCTTTTTTGGGATCCATCGATCACAGCATCCGGAGATGCAAGGTAGGTGTCAAGGTCTTCCTTGTAAGCTTCCAGAATGGCATCGCTGTCAAAGGTTGTAATTTGAGTCTCAATGGAAGCCGTATAGCCGGACTCCTCCGAGCTGGTGATCTTGTAATCAAAATTGGTATGAACCTGTTCTGCTAGAGCAGCAGCAATAGATCTTTTAACAGGATCTGATGCATTCAGTGTACGATCCACGCCAAGATAATTACTCATTTCTTCAGTATTCATAGTCTTCAGGGTATCGAGATAGACGGTAAGAGTATCTTCCGGTGAAAGGAGATCACTAACGGACAGATAGGTAATAAGACCGCCGACAAGGTCATTCTCAAGGGAATGAGTACGAATTATTTCCCATACTTCTTTATCCGATTTTGTTTCTTTCAACTGCACAGTACAGTCGTTATCCTTTGTGCTGTAATCGTTTTCCTTCAGAAGTTTGTTCAGAATCAGATACCGGTCTGTAACAGTTGTCTCGGTCTGTTCTTCATCGGGAACTGCGGCTGCCGCCAGTATTTCCTTTTTAAGACATGCCTGAGCATAATCCCTGGCAAGGGGCAATGCATCAATGGTGGTAAGGCGGATAGATGCAGTCGCTGTTTCATTGTCGACATCGATCTCCAGGATTTTGTAATCAAAGTTCTGGAAAAAGAGAGAAAAAACTTCCTGTATTTCGTCAGAAAGCTCTGTGTCTGCAGACGAATCCGGAAACAGTTCTTTATAGGACACATATTTCTGAGCTGTTTCAGAATCCAGATTTTTTAATAAATCCAGTTCGTCTGTAATTGCCTTTTCAACGTTCGTTTTATCCATGTGGGAACAGCCCAGTCCGGTGAGGGCAAGGATAAACAGAAGAAGCGGCAATAAACGTTTTGCTGTCTTCATACGGGTTCTTTCCTTTCGCTTAATGATTCTCTATTTTACCAGATATTTCCTGAAAAGTCAAAAAAGCCTTAAAAAGCGGTATTTTTTATAAAAGGAAAATGAATTTTTTGTGAAAAGCCGGAGGGATTGTCAGGAATACTTTCCTTTTTGGTGCTAATCTGGTATGATAAGTGAGTGTAAAAAAGCAAATTCGACCAGGATCATGGGAGGAAGATATGAAGAAAGGATTTATAGCCGTCGGAGGAATTCTGGCTGCCCTTTGCGCAGCAGGCGGCTCAGTCTGGTATATAAATGAGAAGAAGACAGCGGAGGTATCGGATGCGGACGCAGTGTATGTGGAATCAGTCAGTACTATTGTAGGGACAGTTTCCGGAATCACCAACCGATATGCCGGTGTGGTGGAGCCACAGAATACAGTAAAGGTTTCCATCGAAAGCGGTCGTACTGTAAAGAATGTAAATGTAAAAACCGGACAGGAAGTAAAGACAGGTCAGCTTCTTTTTGAATATGATCTCAGCAGCATACAGGAGGATCTTCAGCAGGCAAAGCTGGATCTGGACAGACTGAAGAATGAGGCTCTGGGACTTACCGATCAGATTGCCACACTGGAAAAAGAAAAAAAACAGGCCAGTAAGGATAATCAGCTTTCCTATACGATTCAGATAGAAACAAATAAAATGAATCTGAAAAAAAATGAGTATGATCAGATAAGTAAGGAAGCTGAAATTGCAAAGCTGGAAAATGCCACGGTCAATACAGAGGTTCGCAGTGAGATTGATGGTGTGATCCAGAAAATAGATACTTCCAAAATGACAACAGAGGACGGGGATGTTTTGTCGGACAGCTATTCAGACGGCATGATGTCGGACAGCGGTGAGGACAACGACGCTTTCATTACGATTTTAAGTACAGGCGCGTACCGGGTAAAAGGACAGATCAACGAACTGGAAGCACAGTCACTGCTTGAAGGTGAGCCAATGATTATTCGCTCCAGAGTGGACAATGATCAGACCTGGAGTGGAATTCTGACCGAAATTGATCGGGAGAACGCTGTATCGGACAACAGCAGTATGTACTACTATGGCATGATGAGCGGCAATTCCCAGACCTCGTCCAGCAGTTATCCGTTTTATGTGGATCTGGCGTCTTCAGAGGGACTGATGCTTGGACAGCATGTTTATATTGAGAGGGATAATGGACAGAACGAACAGAAGACAGGACTCTGGCTCAGTGAGTTCTACATAGTGGATGCGGATACAGATGCTCCTTATATCTGGGCAGCAGACGAGAATAATCGTCTGGAAAAGAGAAGCGTGACGCTGGGCTCTTATGATCCCGAAATGTGTGAATATGAGATCGCAGAAGGGCTGGACCGCAGCGATTATATCGCTTTTCCTGATGATGAATATAAGGAAGGCGTGCCGGTTACCACGAATATCGAGGCTCTTTCCATGAATTCTTCTGAAGACAGCTACACGGAAGAGGACTGGACAGGGGAGGATTTTATGGATGAGGATGGTTCCTATGTGGTTCCGGACGAGTACGAATACGACGATATGATGGATGATGCCGACATGGACATGAGTGATATCATTATTGAAGATGATTTTGACATGGATATGGACATGGACGATGAGCTGATTCCCATGGATGAATTTGATGATATGGAGGGAATGGAATGATTTTGGATCTGAAGGGAATTTATAAAAATTACCAGCAGGGAAAAATGGTCGTTCCTGTATTGAAGGATATCAATTTTTCAATGAATGAGGGAGAATATGTGGCGATTATGGGACCTTCCGGTTCCGGGAAGACGACGCTGATGAATATCATCGGCTGTCTGGATAAGGCTACATCGGGCAGTTTTTTTCTGGATGGAAAGGATATCAGTGCCTGTTCGGAAAATGAGATGTCAGATATCCGCCTTCATAAAATTGGTTTTGTATTTCAGAGCTTTCATCTGCTTCCGCGGCAGTCTGCTCTGGCAAATGTGGAAATGCCTTTGAATTATGCAAGGGTGCCGAAAAAGGTCCGGAGAGAAAAAGCACTGAAGGCACTGGATCGTGTGGGTCTGTCTGACAGGGTGAATTTTAAGCCGAACCAGCTTTCCGGAGGACAGATGCAGAGAGTTGCCATTGCCAGGGCTATTGTAAATGAACCAAAGCTTCTGCTTGCCGATGAGCCGACAGGAGCTCTTGACAGCAAATCAGGAGCACAGGTCATGGATCTTTTTCGAACTCTCAACGAAGATGGTGTAACGGTGCTCATGATCACCCATGATCCGGATATCGCTGCTCATGCAAAACGTGTGGTTACCATCCTCGATGGAGAGCTGCAGGAGAAGAGGTGAGTTCATGGGAAAAATAAAAAAAGTGATCGCATGCGTGGTGGCCGCCGGCCTGGTCGCGGGTGCCGGATACAAGGGTGCTTCGTATATACGGAAATCCAATGAAGAGGTAGTGCTGGTAGTTCCGGTGGGAAGCCTAGCAAGTGATTATTACATGCAGGATACTTATCTGGACGGCACGGTTACCACCAATGTTTCTCAGAGCATTACCGTGGATGCCGACATGATTATCAGCGAAGTACCTGTTTCGGAGGGGGATTCTGTTTCCAAGGGTGATGTTTTGATCAATTTTGACATGACTCTTGTGGAAATGGAACTGAATATTGCACGTTTGAAGGGACAGCAGCTTGAACAGCAGCTTGCAAAGGCAGAGGCCAGGCTGAAAAGCCTGAAAAATGGCGGGCCTATCGTGGAAACTGCGAATGACCCTCTGGCAGGAGATTCGTTGGATGATACGATGGATGATTTAAGCAGCATGGATATGGATAATGACGAAGCTTCCGCAGCTTTGATGACGGGAGGTAAATATCTGGCGATGGCCATGAATCCGGTGCTTCTGGCGGCAGCGATGGGAGATTTTTTCACGGATAGTGCGGAAGAGTCCGGGGCGCCTGTGATGCAGGCAGAGATTCCGGAAGATGACATGATTGATGAAACGGATTCCGGCAGTGAGGAAATAACTGAAGATAATATGGATGTGGAAACGGACAATGCTCCGTCAAGCCCTTTTGATGCAGGAGAGACTTTTATTTCCGGAGAAAATGATCCGCCGGAGGTGACTCCTGTTCCGGAAGGAAATATGAATTATTTTGATATTGTTACGGATGATCAGCTTTCTGAGTTTTCAGACAGTACCCCGATATTTTATGACAGACTGGATGGAGAGTCCATGCCGTTTACCGGACGGGGAAGCCAGGAGGAACCCTATGTGTTCCTGTGCAGCTCCGCCACAGGCGTGATAACGGCAAATGGAGAATTTCTGAACAAAATGGCGGGATTCAGTGAGGACGGTACAAGAGTTCTGAGTCAGAAAGGCTACTGGTATCAGATTGAGTTTCATGAACGTGATACCATTGCAGATTTTGAAAACAGAAAAGCATCCTGCATTGGATATTATCTGGTGGATGGAAGTCTTCTGGAAATACCGGTCAACAGTCTTGCAGAAATAGAATTTACGCTGGATGGTGCGCTTCAGTACGTGGAAGAGACGCCGGAAGTGCCGGACGATACTTCGGGCGGCGGCTCGGTGGTCAACACGCCGACGATCACCAGAGAAGAGGCCATTAAGCAGAAAGAGAGAGAAATCGCAAACCTGAAGCTGGATATTCAGGAAAGTGATATTGAAATTGGCAAGCTGGAAAAAAAGGTGGAAAAGAAGACGATTTACAGCAAAATTGATGGAATCGTTTCCCATGTGGGTGATTCTCTTACAGGAAATTCTTCCGGAAATGTATTTATGACCATCAAGAGCAAGGATGGATATTATATCCGCGGCTCTGTCAGTGAACTGATGCTGGATCAGGTAAAAGAAGGTACGATTCTTCAGTGTGAAAGCTATGAGAAAGGAAGATTTGATGCCGAGGTAGTGGATGTTTCCGATTATCCGGTCAGCTCTTCCGGAGGCTACTTTTATGGAGAGGGAAATCCCAATGTATCCTATTACACGTACAGTGCCGAGGTTATGGACAGCAGCATTAAACTTACAGATCAGGACTGGCTGACAGTAACTGTAAAAAATGAGACGGATCAGGGAGAAAGTATCGTTCTCGGAAAGGAATTTGTAATCACTGAGAATGGTATCAGCTATGTTTACAAGGATGATAATGGTGTTTTAAAGAAGCAGATCGTGCAGTCCGGAGGAAATGTAAACAGCGGCTACAGTGTACTGATTAAGGGCGGAATTACGAGAGAAGATAAGATTGCATTTCCATACAGCTCCTCTGCGAAAAGCGGTGTGAAGACCCGTGAGGGAACGCTGGAAGAACTTTATGGATATTAAGGAGGCGGGACAGTATGATTGAAAATATTAAGATCTCTTTTCAGGGAATCTGGTCCCACAAGATGCGTTCTTTTCTGACCATGCTTGGTATCATTATTGGAATTGCTTCCATTATCGCCATTGTATCGACGATTAAGGGTACCAGTGAGCAGATTAAGGAAAACCTGATCGGATCCGGAAATAATACCGTGAATATCAGCCTGTATTACGGAGACAGTACATATGACGTGGAGTATGGAGTGGGGGGAACACCTCCGCTTTTGTC
>CAMBYR010000055.1 GCA_945872375.1 uncultured Blautia sp.
GGCTGTCACGCGGCAGAATCAGTGCCTGAAGCTGCGGCCCATTGTCAACGCCCTCGATACAGTACACAATAGGACCTCGCATCAGGCCGACGCAGCCGGCTGTATCTATGCAGCGTACCGTTCCGTACATTCTTCGGATCTCCATGGGGAAGCTCATCTTTACCACATCGGAAGCTCCCCATACACGGCGGATATACGCATAGCCGTCTTTCATCTCGTACTCTGCGGCTTCACCATTGACGGTGATTGCCAGAGAATCCTTCGCCACATATCCCGGAACATGAATGGCCAGGGTAAAGGCCTCTTCTGTTTTTGGTGCCAGTGAATAGCTCACCTCTCCCTTCCAGGGATACCCGCTCTCCACCGTAATATCTGCATGAGATAACTCTGCCTTCTGTCCGATCATCAGATGCGCATAGATCGTATCCTCGCTTTCACTCCAGCAGTATTTTCCAATGGAAAGAATCATTCTCGCAAGGTTTGGAGGACAGCACGCACATTGATACCAACCCGGTCTTTCCGGAAGGACATGCTTCATGCCAAACACTTCCCCGGAAAGTCCCGGATTTGTCTCCAGCGGATTAACATAGAAGAAATGTCTTCCGTCAAGCTGCATGCCGCTGATCGTGGAATTGTAAATGCACCGTTCCATCACATCCGCATACGTTCCTTTGGGTTCCAGATCCAGCATGGCTTTTGCAAAAAAGACCAGACCGATCTGGGCGCAGGTCTCCGCATAAGCCCGATCCGGTGGAAGATCATAATCCTTGGAAAAGGCCTCCCATTCCCCTGAGGAGCCAATGGCACCTGTCAGATACATTTTTTTCCGGAGAATGCTGTTCATCAGTCTCTCACAGGCCTGTTTGAGGGAGTCATCCTCTGTGGCTGCCGCCAGGTCTGCCATGGCGCGGTAAAGATAGACCGCACGTACTGCATGGCCCTCGGCAGACATCTGTTCACGAACCGGTGCATGAGACTGGTTGTATTCCAGATACTCCGGACCCATATGGAAGATATCAAAATCACGATTTTCCTTTTCCCTGCGGAAGAAATCCTTCCGCTTTCCTCTGCTCTCGATAAAATAGGAAGCCAGTTTGCTGTATTTTTCGTCTCCGGTCACCTGATAAAGACGCATCAGCCCCACTTCCACCTCTTCGTGGCCCGGGATGCCGTAATGCTCCTCGTCAAATACCGACGCAATACAGTCCGTCATCTTTTCAGCCACCTCAAGGATCTTCTTTTTACCGGTTACTTCATAATATCCGCAGGCAGCCTCCATCATATGCCCCATGCAGTAAAGTTCGTGGCCCTCCAGCAGGTTTTTCCAGCGATGCTCCGGCTCTTTGATCGTAAAATACGTATCCAGATAGCCGTCCTCCTGCTGTGCCTTTGCAATGATATTGATCACTTCATCCGCGCACTTTTCCAGCTCCGGATCCGGATGTACCCACAGAGAGTAGGCTGCTGCCTCCAGCCATTTTGCCACATCGCTGTCCTGGAATACCATTCCGTAAAAGTCCCCTTCCTCCATGCCGGCAGCGATCCGGAAATTCGCCAGTGCATGACTTTTTTCCGCACCGGGAATCTCATCATTGAGTATTTTCTGCTGATAGGGGATCACGGTATCCACCACCAGTTTCTGGTAAGGAGACCAGAATTTATCATCACATCTTGTCTGTTTTAATGAAACAGCATGAATTTTGTTTTTCATAACAGAATACCTATTTTCCTTCACTTAATGCAATTACTGCCTGATTGCCTTCTTTGCGGATCACAGCATCCTTGTCCCACAGAGCCTTTGTCTGCCAGCTTCCGTCTCCGCCCTGTACCGTCACGGTAATCTCCTGTCCGCGTCTGACTGCCTCTGCTCTCATGACCGGTTTTCCACAAAGATCCGGGATCGTCACCTGAGCGCATTCTCCGTCTGCCAGCCAGGAAACCGCCAGAGTCACACCGGATGCAAAATCATAATCCGGTTTTGTACTGCAGCTTCCAAGAGCAAGAATTCTGCCCGGTGCCACCATCAGAGGCATTGCATGGTAATCAAAGGTTTCTGTATGCCATTTTCCGCCTTCACGGAGTTCCTCTGTCATCAGATTATACCACTTGCCCTCCGGAAGATAATATTCCACCTCTCCGTTTTCCCGAAATACCGGTGCCACCAGAAGACTGTCACCCATCATGTACTGCATATCCAGAGGCAGACAGGTACGGTCGCCCGGATATTCCATAAACATCGGACGCATCATCGGTACACCTGTTTCTGAGGATACCGCTGCCATCTGATACAGATACGGCATCAGCCGGCATTTCAGCTCTACCATTTCCTTTAAGACAACACAGGACTCATCATCGAACAGCCACGGAACGCGGTAAGACGAGCTTCCGTGCAGACGGCTGTGTGAGCTCATCAGGCCAAACTGGCACCATCTCTTGTAAATATCCGGTGATGCAGTCTGTTCAAATCCGCTGATATCATGGCTCCAGAATCCAAATCCGCCGCATGCCAGAGAAAGTCCGCCGCGCAGTGTTTCTGCCATGGAGCTGTAGGTTGCGGAGCAGTCTCCGCCCCAGTGTGCCGGGAACTGTTGTCCTCCCACGGTTGCAGAGCGGGCAAACAGTACGGCATTGCCTTTCTGCTTCTCCTGCTCCAGCAATGTGAATACCGCTCTGTTATACAGATAGGTGTACGCATTGTGCATATCTGCCGGATCAGAGCCGTCGAACCACTGAATATCCTTTACCGGAACTCTTTCGCCAAAGTCTGTCTTAAAGCAGTCCACACCCATATCCAGAAGTGCTTTCAGCTTGCCCTGGTACCATGCGGCCGCATCCGGATTTGTGAAATCCACCAGAGCCATTCCCGGCTGCCACAGATCCGTCTGCCATACGGAACCGTCCGTTTTCTTCAGAAGATAGCCTTTTTCTTTTCCCTCTTTAAACAGATAGGACATCTGGCCGATATAGGGATTGATCCATACGCAGATCTTCAGTCCACGGTCGTGATAGCGCTTCAGCATTCCCGCCGGATCAGAGAAGGTATCCGGATCCCAGATAAAATCGCACCAGCGATATGCACGCATCCAGTAGCAGTCAAAATGGAACACATGCAGCGGAATGTCTCTGTCTGCCATTCCCTGAATAAAGCTGCTGGTGGTTTCTTCATCGTAATTCGTGGTGAAGGAGGTGGTCAGCCAGAGGCCAAAGGACCATGCCGGAGGAAGCGCCGGTTTTCCTGTCAGCTCACAGTATCTGGAAACCGTTCCTTTGGGATCCTCTCCTGCGATCACATAATAGCCAAGGGTCTCTCCCGGAACGGAGAACTGTACCTCTTCCACTTTTTCGCTGCCGATTTCGAAGGATACCTCTCCCAGGGTATCCACCAGAATGCCATAGCCCTTGCTGCTAAGATAGAACGGAATGCACTTATAGCCCTGCTCGCTGGCTGTGCCGCCGTCCTCGTTCCAGTTTTCCACGATCTGGCCATTCTTCACAAAGGTGGTAAAACGCTCGCCCAGACCATATACATATTCTCCCACATCCAGACTGAGCTGCTCCACCATATAGCTTTCGCCGGTGTCCCGGTTCAGCATCCGGGCCATATTTCTGTAATCAGACATGGTCAGCAGTCTGTCATTTCGGTAATAAGCCACGCACCAGCTTCCTGATGCCTTTGCGATCACTGCTTTTGCTGCCCCGCTCTGATAGGTCAGTGTGTTCTCGTCCTCTGTGACGGTCACTGTACGCTCTGCGGGATATATGACGGGACGAACCGGTTTTCCGGCCTTTCCGTCAAAATGAGTCACCTCTGTATGAATCACATCCTCCATGGGACTTGTGAAGGTTACTGTCAGCATTCCGATATTCAGACAGTCCCCGCGATCTGTAATGCGCTTTGCCACTCCATAGACCACAAGACTCTCGCCATCCACTTCATGACCGGCATATTCCACTGCAAAAGTGGGCTCATACTCTTTTCTCATTAACCAGAAACCATTTGTAAATTTCATCTTTCTCCACTCCTCTTACTCACAATTTTCACCTGATGCATGTATTTCCTCCGGCATGTGCCTGTCCAGAAGCGGATCGATCATGTAGGATGCCACACAGGAAACCGCTCCCGGAATGATCAGAAACAAAGCCGGCTGCGCAAGCAAAGCCAGGTAAGCTGCTGCAAACATGGCCAGCAATATCAACGATATGGGCAGATGTTTTACAGTCATATAAAAAGATAACTTTACAAACCATCCCGACGGCATCGCAAAACGTGACAGCGCCGGGAAAACATAGCACGCAGCTATGATAAAAAATACAATCACCAGTGCATACAGCACCATAAAAAACAATCCAAACAAATTACGCAGCTTTGCGTTCAGAATTCCGATATTCAGAAACATCACAAAAAGGACGCCTCCATAGATCAATGTCAGAGGAATGGACGAAAGCAGGTTCTGCTTATACGTATGCCAGAACTGTCTGGAGATCGTATCCCTGTCATGTCTCACGGATTTCGTCACCGCCGCATACAGGGCGCTGAAGGATGCTCCGATCGTAATCACCGGAATACATCCGATCAGCCAGTAGACACTCACGACCATCAGGTCAAAAATCTTTCCTGTATAGGTATAAAAATTCCCGTCAAAGTCAAACATTTTTTTCCCAAATGCTTTGTTCTCTTTTTTCATCCGGTTCCTCCGACATCATCAAATTTTCTTCAGATCAGTTTTACTTCAGATCAATTTTGTATTCGTTTTTTGTGAACAGCGGGATCTGTTCGATAGGCGCTGCTGTCACAACCGTCTGTCCGCCTTCATATTCTTCGCCGGTCCATGCATTTGTCCACTTTGCTCCGGCCGGCAGGTAAACTGCTGTTTCCGTACATCCGGCATCGGTGATCGGTTTGACCAGAATATCCGGTCCGAACATATACTCGTCCTCCACATTCCAGGATTCCTGATCCTCCGGGAATTCATAGAACAGGGTACGCATTACCGGTGTTCCCTTTTCATGAGCCTCTTTCATACGCTCTGATACATAGGGACGAAGCTTTTCACGAAGATTCAGATAGTAGCTGAGGATCTCATATACCTGATCGGTATAGCTCCATACTTCATTGGGTGCTCCGGATACACACTCTGCACCGCCTGTGGTGCCGTACTGCGGCTGAAGCGGCCAGCGATAGCCGTGAAGACGCATAACCGGACAGAAGCATCCATATTCGAACCAGCGGATCAGGATCTCGTGGAAATCCGGATCGTTGACATTGGCACCGAAGAATCCGCCGATGTCGGTGGTCCACCACGGAATACCTGCCATACCCATATTCAGGCCTGCTGCCACCTGGTTCTTCATGCTCGGGAAGGAGGATTTGATATCACCGGACCATACCAGCGCACCATATCTCTGGGATCCTGCCCATGCACAGCGCAGAAGGTTGATGATATTCTCCTGTCCTTCTGCCGTCATACCATCAAAGAAGGTCTTTGCATACATCACCGGATAAATATTTCCTACCTGCACATCCGGTCCCAGATGGTAACGGTAGTTTTCAAAATCATATACCGTATACTCCGGCTCTGCCTCATCCAGCCAGAATACCCTGATGCCCTTGTCGTAGTAATTCTTCTTTGCTTTTTCCCATACATATTCTCTGGCTTCCGGATTGGTTGCATCATAATGCAGCGTATTTCCCTGGAAGTCCATGGAAATGGGGTATCCGGATTCCACACGGATCAGAAGGCCCTTGCCCTTCATTTCTTCAAAGTTTTCACTGCGGTAATCTACGGTAGGCCAGATGGAAACCATCAGCTCAATGCCCATCTCCTTCAGCTCAGCGATCATTGCATCCGGATCCGGCCAGTAGGTGGGATCAAATTTCCACTCACCCTGCAGCGGCCAGTGGAAGAAATCCACAACGATCACAGAGATCGGAAGGCCTCTTCTCTTGTATTCTCTTGCGACCTCCAGAAGCTCCTCCTGGGTCTGATAACGCAGCTTGCACTGCCAGAAGCCCATGGCGTAATCCGGCATCATCGGCACCTTGCCGGTGGCATTTGCATATGCCTCCTCGATCTCTGCCGGTGTATCTCCTGCTGTGATCCAGTAATCCAGCTTCTTGGTGGAAAATGCTTCCCATGTGGTGATGTTCTTTCCGAAATTCACACGGCCAACTGCCGGATTGTTCCAGAGGAATCCGTATCCAAGACTGGATACCGCAAACGGTACACTCGCCTGTGAATTTCTGTGCGCCAGCTCAAGGTCTGCCCCCTTCACATCCAGAAACGGCTGCTGATACTGTCCCATACCAAAAATCTTTTCATCAGGATTGGAAATAAATCTCATGGAAAGACGGTAGTCTCCTCCGATGATCGGCTTGAATTCTCTTGCATCCACCTCCAGAGAGCTGCAGGTGCTGCCGAACATATCTTTTCTTGTGCGCAGATATTCTTCCAGAAGCACTTCATCTTTCTGATTGAAGAAGGTGATCTTGCCGATCAGGTTGATTTCTGCACGGATCTTGCCGTTCACGATCTCTCCGCCGTCTTCTCTTACCGTAATCTGCGCAGTTCCCGGGTTCTCCTGCTTCAGAAGCGCCCAGTCCTCATCCGGCATCTGTGCCAGCTTTGTGGAACGTACACGGAGGCTGTTCTCGCCCCACGGTTCAATGATCAGCCTCTCTGCCTCATAACGATAGCAGAGAGCATTTCCCTTTTGTTCAAAATAGCCGTAAACAACCTTTACTTCATCCTGTGATGCCATAATCAATTTCTCCTTTACATTTTCAGTCTTTTACTGCACCTGCTACCAGACCGCCCACAATATATTTCTGCAGGAAGATAAAGAGCAGGACGACCGGAATGACCAGAATGGTTCCATACGCCATGATACAGTTCCATTTTGTACCGTACGCATTCTGAAATTTATAAATATTCGCGGTCAGAGGACGCATCTCTGCGTTTACATTAAATGTCATGGAATATACCAGGTCATTCCATCCATTGAGGAAGGAAATAACAACAATGGTAATAATACCGGTTTTTACTGCCGGAATCATAACATACAAAAATGATTTCAGGGCTCCGCAGCCATCCAGCCGTGCCGCTTCGTCCAGTGCCTTCGGAACGCTCTTGAAATACGGACGGAGGGTAACCACCGCAAACGGAATGGAGGCGGCTGCTATGGCGATAGGCGCCGTAAAATGTGTTCCGAGAATATGCAGCTTATTAAAGATCAGATACATGGGCGTCAGTGTCAGGGATGCGGGAAGCATCTGTGCCACCAGGAAGGTAAGCAGGAACACGTGTGATCCGCGAACCTTAAAACGACCCATACCATAAGCAGCAGGAACACCCAGGATCAATGCAATGCCCATGGTAAGAAAACCATTGATAAAGCTGTTTCTCAAAGATAACAGGAAGGTCTTATCTGTCAGGTTTACCAGCCACGGATCAACGGTGAACTCGTGGGGGAAGTATGTCAGAATCTTTCCAAATGTCTCTGAATCCGATTTAAAGGAAATCTGAACCAGCCAGTAAATGGGGAAAAGAAAAATAATTGCAATGATGATCGCCACGATGGAATTCACCAGTTCTTTTCTTCCTTCTTTTGTCTTAAACATTCTAATCATCCTCCTTTGCCAGCATTCTCAGATAAAACAGTCCAATGATGAAGAGGCATGCAAACAGTACCATGGCAACTGCAGCACCTTCTGAAAACTTAAACTGTGTAAAGGATCTTACATAAGAATAGGTACCCAGCACATCGGTAGCATTCAGAGGACCTCCTGCGGTCATGATATACATCAGGTCGAATGCGCGGAAGGTATAAATAAAGCCCAGCATCAGTACTGCCATAATGGAGCCACGCATCAGCGGCAGGGTAATATGCAGGAATTTCTGTCCCCAGTTTGCGCCGTCAATGGATGCGCTCTCGTAAACATCCTGGGAAATGCTGGTCAGACCCGACATCAGAAGAAGCATGTTAAACGGAATACCTACCCAGCAGTTCATGATAACGACCGCGATCAGTGCGGTGGAACCGGTAACCAGCCATTCCGGACCCTGGATTCCGATTTTTCCAAGAAGATCGTTGATCAGACCGGCATTGGAAAAAATATTTTTTCCAAGAAGACCGGTAACAGACATGGGCATCATGTAGCTGACCAGGATCATGCCGCGGATCGGGCCGGAAAGTTTAAATTTCTGATTGAAGAACATGGCAAACGCAAATCCGATCGTAAACTGGAACACCAGACATGCAATGGTAAAGATGAAGGTGTTTCTCAGAACAAGCAGGAATGTGCTGTCATGGAACAGGTTGATATAGTTTTCAAAGCCGATAAAAACGGAGCCGCCCTTTGTAAGGTTCTTAACATCCACGTTTTTAAAGCTGAGGATCAGGTTGTATACCAGCGGATATCCCAAAACGACCAGCATGTAGATAAACGCCGGAATGATAAACAGATATCCGTCATTCTCACGTCTGGCACTGGCATTCTTTGTTTTCATATGCGAATCGCCTCTCTTTCTTTTTGATTCGTTTCATTAAGCGACTTTTAAAAATTCCACGGTTTCCGGCAGGTCATTTGCCGGAAATCGTGGAATTTTATTTAAAGAATCATTGTGTTAAATGCAGGAATACAACGTATCTGCCTGCTGCCGTATTACGGAAGAGGAGTCTCCTCAACGATCGGAGAAATTGTTTCCATTGCTTTTGCAAGAGCATCTGCCGGAGCAACACCGTCTACAAATACAGACTGTGTAGCGCTGTAGATTGCTTCAGAAATGCTTGGCCATTCAGCGTGCGGTCCACGTGCATATGCATAGTTCATTTCATCTGTAAATACAGCAAAGCCTTCCTGCTCATAGTCATATTCGGATGTGGAATCGGAACGGGTCGGGATCTTGCCGGCTGTTACGCCCCATTCGCCTTCTTTTTCCTGAGAGCAGAGCCACTCAAGGAATGCTACACATGCTTCTTTGTTTTCTGCACCGGAGCATACACCAAAGTTTTCGCCGCCGATCGTGGAGCTGGAGGTTCCTTCATCACCGGTCGGAAGCAGACAGAATCCATAATTGAATCCGTCGATGGCGTCTGTCTGTGCCAGATGCCATGTACCAACTTCAGCCATAGCAGCCTTTCCTGCTGCAAACTGGTTGAACGCGTCAGCCTGTGTCCAGTTGATACATTCTTTGCTCATGTAGCCATTATTGATCATATCTGCAAGAGCGGTCAGACCTTTCACTGCAGAATCTGCGGTCAGGTTGTCAACGTTTACAGCCTCTGCGCCGTCCTGTGTTCCACGCAGCCACGGAAGGATCTGGAAGGTACCTTCTTCTGTGGAGATACAGCACATTGCAAAACCAAAGGTCTGTGTATCAGGATCTGTGGTTGCTGCTGCCATTTCCTGGAGTTCAGCCAGGCTTGTCGGCATATGATCGTATCCGGCTGCTTCCAGTGCATCAAGGTTGCATGCAAGTGCCAGACAGTTGGAATTCTGAGGAAGACCATAAATTCTTCCGTCCGGATCCATACAGGAGCTGAGAGGTCCTTCATAGAAGCTGCCCAGTTCTCCCCATGCCTCTAATTCGTCTGTGATGTCTTCGAATACACCCAGAGAAATGTAGGAAGCCATATCGGGAGAATCTACCATACCGATATCCGGAAGTTCACCGGAAAGAGCACCTACCGTATACTGGTTCATTAACTCGTCACGGGATACGTATGTAGCTGTAATATGAATATCATCCTGAAGAGTATTGTACTCTTCTACCCAGTCTACGATTGCCTTTGCATCTGCAGAAGCATCAAAATAATGCCAAAGTTCGATTTCTGTAGGCTCTGCCTGTACAGCGACTGCTGAGAAAGATACGCTAGCTGCTGCTGCAGCGATTGCCAGTGTTAACTGTTTTTTCATTTTCGTCCTCCTTTTCATTCACCCGGATTGCAATCCGGATACTGGTTGTCTGGAAGCCGCTTCGCGATTGCTGCTTTCGACGATATCAGGCACGTGCCCCAATTGGTATATTTATTATACCTCTGCCATTTTGTTCAGTCTACCAAGGTTTTTAATATTTTCCGGATTATTTTAGTGCATTTTTTTAATATTTTCGCATTATTTTAAGATGCGCTAAGTAATTTTATACACAAGCATTAAAATGCATATGAGTTTTATATGCATTATAGACAATCATTTTTATTGTTCATGCAGGTATTCTGACAGATTTTTTCCGGTCACTTCCCGGAAAACCTTATGAAAATACTTGATATCGGAAAATCCCACCATATAGGCAACCTGATTTTTATCGGTACTGCTTTCCCGAAGCAGCTTCTGTGCCTGACGGATCCTGTACTTTTTCAGAAAAGCGGCAAAGCC
>CAMBYR010000056.1 GCA_945872375.1 uncultured Blautia sp.
TCTCCTTCGCGTCCAAGCCGTTTTCCCCATTCATTCGTGGAATCTGTTTCCTTTGCAAAATGGACGGTTTTACCCGCCCATTTTGTATGTATCGCTTCTGTAATTGTCTGTTGATCAAAACCATTCTCTATCATAATGTTTCCGGCACTCCAAGTGTTGCTGCCATCACTGCTTTAATGGTATGCATTCTGTTTTCCGCTTCGTCAAATACCAGCGACTGTGCAGATTCAAATACCTCATCTGTCACTTCCATATCCGTAAGTCCGAAACGGTCTCCCATTTCCTTGCCGATGGTGGTCTTCAGGTCGTGGAATGCAGGCAGGCAATGCAGGAAGATGGCCTGTTCTCCGGCATTTTCCATGATCGCTTTTGTAACCTTATACGGGGTCAGATCATGAATACGTTCTTCCCATACTTCGTCCGGCTCTCCCATGGAAACCCAAACATCCGTATAAATAACATCGGCACCCTTCGTACCGGCCATTGCATCCTCTGTAAGCGTAATGCTTCCGCCCGAGGCCTTTGCCCATTCCTCACACTGCGCCACAAGAGCCTTGTCCGGGAAATATTTTTCTGTGGTGCATGCCACAAAATCCATTCCCAGCTTGGAGCAGGCAACCATCAGAGAATTACCCATATTGTAGCGGGCATCTCCCATATACACCAGTTTGATCCCTTCCAGTTTGCCGAAATGCTCACGGATCGTCAGCATATCTGCCAGCATCTGTGTGGGATGATATTCATTGGTCAGACCATTCCATACCGGAACCCCTGCATGCTTTGCAAGCTCCTCCACAATTTCCTGACCGAATCCACGATACTCAATACCGTCATACATTCTTCCAAGAACTCTTGCTGTATCTGCGATGCTTTCTTTTTTGCCGATCTGGGAGCCTTTCGGATCCAGATAAGTGCTTCCCATACCCAGATCATGGGCAGCCACTTCAAATGCACAGCGTGTTCTGGTGCTTGTTTTTTCAAAAATCAGGGCAACGTTTTTTCCCTTCAGATACTCGTGAAGCTCTCCGGCTTTTTTCTTTTCCTTCAAAGCAGCAGCAAGATCCAGAAAATACACGATTTCTTCTTTTGTAAAATCCTTCAGTGTCAGAAAATTCCGTCCTTTTAAATTTATCATAATATCCTCCTCGTAAACCGGGATCCGTCCGCCCTCTCCTGCTGAAAAGACCGGGCATCTGCCGGAATGTTGTCGTTATTCTGCGTTACTGTCTCGGGATTTCCATGCATAAATACATGGAAACACCTCGCGGGATATTGCCTGTGAACAGTAACTATTCTGCTTCTTTTGCGGAATCTTTTTCCACGATTCCTTTCAGGGATGCGGCAAGTCCGGCAATTCCCTGAATCTCTGACGGGATAATGATCTTTGTCGCTTTTCCGTCTGCTGCCTTTACAAATGCCTCCAGGCTCTTCAGTGTCAGAACCGCTTCATCAGCACCTGCTTCCTTGATCATACGAAGACCCTCTGCGGTAGCCTGCTGTACCTTAAGAACCGCTTCTGCCTGGCCCTCTGCCTCTTTGATCATGCGCTCTTTCTGTGCTTCTGCGCGAAGGATCGCTGCCTGTTTTTCAGCCTCTGCGTCGAGAATTGCAGACTGCTTCTGGCCTTCTGCCACCAGAATGGTCGAACGTTTTTCACCCTCTGCCTTCAGAATCGCTTCACGGCGTTCACGCTCTGCCTTCATCTGTTTTTCCATGGCATCCTGAATGGCTGCCGGCGGAATGATATTCTTCAGCTCTACACGATTTACCTTGATGCCCCACGGATCGGTGGCAACATCCAGGGAAGAACGCATTTTCGTATTGATGACCTCACGGGAAGTCAGGGTTTCATCCAGTTCCATATCACCAATGATGTTTCGAAGTGTGGTCGCAGAAAGATTTTCGATCGCCATGATCGGGTTTTCCACGCCGTATGCATAAAGCTTTGGATCTGTGATCTGGAAAAATACAACGGTATCGATCTGCATGGTTACGTTATCTTTTGTAATAACCGGCTGCGGCGGGAAATCTACTACCTGTTCCTTCAGGTTTACCTTTCTTGCCACACGCTCAATAAACGGCAGCTTAAAATGAATACCTGTGTTCCAGGTTGCTCTGTATGCACCAAGGCGTTCCAGAACCACTGCATATGCCTGCGGAACAACCTTTACGCAGGATGTCAGCACAAAAAGCACCAGTATCACAAACAAAACAAAAAATAAAAATCCCATAGCAAAACCCTCCTTTTTTGCGTTTTTAATTTACTTTTTCTACAATCAGTTTTACACCCTGGATCGCTTTGATCACGACGACGGAATCCTTCGGAATTTTATCACCTTCCCGGGAAGCACGCGCCATCCATTCCACGTCACTGATCCGGACCTGTCCCGTCTGCGCCAGGTTGTCGATATCCTGAATCACAACCGCCTTTTTTCCGATCAGGCTGTTAACATTCGTTTCAGAAACACCTTTGTTCATAAATTTCATTGCAGCAGGTCTTGTAAAAATCAGGAGTATCAGTGACACTCCCAGAAAAAGTCCCCACTGAAGCGTGACCCCTGCCCCAAAATAGGAGGCAACAGCAGCCACAAGTGCACCGCCTGCAAACCAGATGGTGGTCAGCCCTGCTGTAACCGCTTCCGCTATCAAAAGCACAGCCAGCGCTGCAAGCCAGATGAACGGTTCCATAAAATTCCCCCTTTCGGTTTATCAGCGGCGCTGCCGCGACGCCTCATACATCAGAATGCCTGCTGCCATAGCCGCATTCAGAGACTCCACCTTTCCGCACATGGGAATCCGGATCAGACAATCACAGGCGTCTGCCGCCTGATCCGTCAGACCATTCCCTTCATTTCCGATAAGAAAAGCCGTTCCGCCGCGGTAATCCTCCCCGTCATAGCTGCGCTCGCCTTTCAGATGTGCCGCAAAAGTACGAACCTTTTCCGCCCGGAATCTTTCTTTTAATGACATCACATCTTCCACATACACAAAAGGCATTCTGTATATGGATCCCATGGTAGAACGAATCACCTTCGGATTTGTAATATCCACACTGGTCTTTGTGAGGATCACTCCGTCCGCCCCGGCTCCTTCTCCTGTCCGGATAATGGTACCGGCATTTCCGGGATCCTGCAGATCCTCCAGCACGATCAGAAGCGGCGCTTCTTTTTGAAACAGATCCTCCGGATGATATACCGGTGTTTTCAGCACTGTCAGAATCCCCTGCGGTGTCTGCGTATCACTCATCTGACGGAAAACCGCATCCGAAACGATTTCATGGGGAAGCTTTTCCGCCTCTTCCAGCAGTTCTCTGTCTTCCGACAAACTTTCCGATATATACACCTTATGAATCCAGTCGCGGGGCGCCTCCCCGAACATTTTTCGTCCTTCAGCGACAAAAAGCCCCTGTTTTCTGCGGGCTTTTGCCTTCTGATTTAACTGTATGATGTTCTTTACCTGTTCGTTATTTAAACTGGTAATCATATATTTTCCTCATATAGACAATTTCTCCGGAGCCGTACAGAACGGAATCCGGAGAATCAGTCCCTATACCGGAATCAAAAATTCCGGATGTGTTTTATTTTGAATAATTATGAGAAAGTGACTGGCAAACCTCCCACATATAGGAATCTACGTTTTTATTCATTGCCAGTGCTTCATTAATATCAAAATCAACAAAATCACCGTGACGATATCCAACAACACGGCAGGATTTACCCTGTACCAGAAGATCTACTGCAAGGGCACCCATCATGGAAGCGTATACCCTGTCTTTACAGGTCGGATTTCCGCCGCGCTGCATGTGTCCGAGGATCGTCGCACGTGTTTCAATACCGGTAGCAGCCTCGATACGTTTTGCCATTGCCTCAGAATGACCGATACCTTCTGCATTGATAATGATATGATGCTTTTTGCCTTTTTTACGGCTTTCGATAATATTGTTGATCAGTTTCTGTTCATCATAATCATAGTTTTCCGGAATCAGAACATCCTCCGCACCATTTGCAATGCCGCACCACAGAGCCAGATATCCGGCGCCGCGTCCCATTACCTCAATGATGCTGCAGCGTTCATGAGATGTAGAGGTATCACGGACTTTATCGATTGCTTCCATAGCAGTATTTACTGCTGTATCGAAACCAATCGTATATTCGGTACATGCGATATCCAGGTCGATGGTTCCCGGCAGTCCGATGGTGTTTATGCCAAGGTTTGCCAGCTTCTGTGCTCCGGCAAAGGAACCGTCTCCACCGATCACAACCAGTCCGTCAATGCCATGCTTTCTACAGATATCAGCGCCTCTCTGCTGTCCTTCCGGTGTACGGAATTCGGCACATCTTGCGGTATAAAGAATGGTACCGCCGCGCTCGATCGTATCTGACACATCTTTGGCAGTCATATCAATGATTTCTTCATTTAATAATCCATTATAACCCTTTAAAATGCCCTTTACCTTCAGGCCGCAGCTCAGTCCGCGTCTTACAACTGCACGAATTGCAGCATTCATTCCCGGTGCATCGCCGCCGCTGGTAAGAACACCTATGGTCTTAATTTTATTTTCTGCCATAATAATCTCCTCCATCTTCTGATTCTGTCCGGCAATGGTTCTGGTCTTTTCCACTGCCGATGGCTACACATATTCGGATATAGTTTATAGCATTTTTAAAAGTTTTTCAATACTCTTTCCACAACTTTAACATTGGAATCCCCATATTTTTTCTTCAATTCTCCAAGCCAGGAATCCTCAATTTGTACACAATAACCAACAGGCAGCTTCTTCATCGCTTTTACGTCTTTCAGGTAGATTACCACGCCGTCATTTCCCGGATGCTTTTTCAGTTCCTGAAGAAGCTCCTGCTCCCCTTCGGAATAAGCTTCCAGGTTTTCAAACTGCAGCCAGAGTTCTCTCGGGATCTCGTCAAAGGAACGTACTTTTTCCAGGATCATTTTGCTTGCTTTATCATCCTCTGCGGAAACGCGTCCCTGGATAAATATCCTGGCATCCTGGCTGATCTTATCATGGTTTTTTTCATAATCACGGGGAAATACCACGACTTCCACCGTTCCCACAAGATCTTCCAGTGTCAGAAAAGCCATGACTTTATTATTCTTTGTATATTTGATGGTTCTATCCGTGATCATTCCGCCAATAATTACCTTTTGCCCATCGGATACATGAGGATATCCCGTTTCCTCATCCTGCTGAAAATCTGTGGATTTTGCAGAAATCGTCTTTTCCATAATATTGCGGAACCGCTCCAGAGGATGACCGCTTAAGTAAATTCCAAGCACCTCTTTTTCGTAAGCAAGAATCGTCTCCTTGTCAAACTCTTCCATGTTCGGCATGCGGATTTCAAAGTCTTCCTTTTCTTCTTCTCCCGCAATATCAAACAGGCTTAGCTGACCTGCCATCGAATGCTTTTTATCCTGGTTGATACCGTCCACGATCTGCACAAATACCGCCATTTTCTGGCGCCTGTTTCCTTCCAGACAGTCCAGTGCTCCTGCCTTGATAAAATTCTCGATGGCACGTTTGTTTACCGTGGGCGTCATGCGTTCAATAAAATCCTTCAGCGATCGGTACTCGCCCCGGTCCTTCCGCTCCTGCACCAGCGCCTGGATCACAGGTCTTCCCACACTTTTTATGGCAGAAAGACCATATCGGATGCAGCCGTGATCCACGGAAAAACCATATTCCCCATGGTTGATATCTGGCGGCAGGATTTTGATTCCCATCTGCCGGCACACCAGAATATATTCTGCCACCTTGCTCGGCATTTCGATGACCGACGTCATCAGCGCCGCCATAAACTCCACCGGATGATAATATTTCAGATATGCCGTCTGATAGGAGACCACCGCATACGCAGCCGCATGTGATTTGTTAAATGCATACTTGGCAAAATCCGTCATATCATCGTAAATCTTATTTGCCGTTTTTTCCGGAATCCCGCTGGCGATGCATCCCGGCACACCCTCCTCCGGATTTCCGTAAACGAAATTCCGGCGTTCCTTTTCCATGACGGAAGCCTTCTTTTTCGACATGGCACGGCGCACCAGGTCGCTTCGTCCCAGAGTATATCCCGCAAGAGAACGAACGATCTGCATAACCTGTTCCTGATAAACGATACATCCGTAGGTAGGATTCAGAATGGGCTCCAGCTGCGGACAGTCATAACGGATGGTGTCCGGTCTGTTTTTTCCCCTGATATACTGCGGAATAAAATCCATGGGGCCCGGACGATAAAGGGAAATTCCCGCGATCACATCCTCCAGGCTCTGAGGCTTCAGCTCCTTCATGAAGTTTTTCATTCCGGCACTTTCCAGCTGGAACACCCCGTCTGTCCGGCCTGTTCCAAGGGAATCCAATACCTTCTTGTCATCATAGTCGATGAACTGCATATCCAGATGCTCTCCAGTATCACGTTCGATCAGGCTAACCGCATTCTGAATGACCGTCAGGGTACGAAGTCCCAGGAAATCCATTTTCAGAAGTCCCAGCTCCTCCAGTGTGGTCATGGTAAACTGGGTGGTGATAGAGCCGTCCTGTGCCCGGGAAAGAGGAACATATTCATCCACACTTTTCTGGCTGATTACCACGCCCGCCGCATGCATGGACGTATGCCTCGGCAGTCCCTCCAGACGCTTTGCCATATCGATCAGATAATGAACCTCGTCCTGCTCCTCATAGACCTTCCGAAGCTCCGGATTCATTTCCAGAGCCTTATCTATGGTAATATTCAGTTCCTGAGGAATCATTTTCGCAATGGTATCCACCTGCGCATAAGGCATATCCAGTACACGGCCCACATCACGGATGACACCGCGGGCAGCCAGCGTACCAAAGGTAACGATCTGTACCACGCGGTCCTTACCATATTTCCGGACCACATAGTCGATGACCTCCTGGCGTCTTTCGAAGCAGAAATCTACGTCAATATCCGGCATGGACACACGCTCCGGATTCAGGAAACGTTCAAACAGCAGATCATACCGGATGGGATCAAGCTGCGTAATTCCCAGGGTATATGCCACAAGACTTCCCGCCGCGCTTCCACGTCCCGGTCCTACCATGATTCCGTTTTCTCTGGCATAGTGGATAAAATCCCATACGATCAGGAAATAATCCACATATCCCATATTTTTGATCGTGGAAAGCTCATAATTCAGACGTTCTTCCAGTTCATTTGTCACCGGATCATACAGGCGATTCAGTCCTTCAAAGCATAATTTATTCAGATATTCCCAGGAAGTATAGCCTTCCGGCACATCAAATTTCGGCAGCTTCGTCACACCGAATTCGATTTCCACATGACACCGCTCTGCAATTTTATGGGTATTCTCCAGTGCCTCCAGCGCATAGGGAAACAGCTCTGCCATTTCCTCGGGAGACTTTACATAATACTGGCCGCCTTCATAGCGCATACGATCCTCATCCGACAGTTTCTTTCCCGTCTGAAGACAAAGAAGGATATCATGAGGCTTTTCATCCTCCGCATAGGTATAATGAACGTCATTGGTCGCTACAAGAGGAATACCCGTTTCCTGATGCATCCGGAGAAGCTGCTGATTGACATTCTGCTGCTCCGGGATTCCATGATCCTGAAGTTCCAGGAAAAAATTATTTTTTCCAAAAATCCGTTCATACCGGAGTGCTGCTTCCTTTGCATCCTCATACAGTCCTCTGGTAAGATAACGGGCCACTTCTCCCGCCAGACAGGCGCTTAAGGCAATAATTCCCTCATGATACTGCTCCAGAACCTCCAGATCCACACGGGGCTTATAGTAAAATCCCTCCACAAATCCTTTGGATACGATTTTCATCAGATTGCTGTAGCCCTGATCATTTTCCGCCAGAAGCACCAGATGATAATAACGGTCATCGCCGCTTCCGATCTCTCGGTCAAAACGGGATCCCGGCGCCACATAAACCTCACAGCCCAGGATCGGATTGATTCCCGCTTCCCTGGCTGCCCGGTAAAAGTCGATCACACCGTACATCACACCATGATCGGTAATGGCTGCACTGTCCATTCCCAGTTCCTTCACCCTGGACACATATTCTTTTATTTTATTGGAACCGTCCAGCAGACTGTATTCCGTATGAACATGAAGATGTGTAAAATTCACTGCTGCCTCCCATCTTTTTTCCGGACTGTTTCACTGAAGCGTCCGGCCCCTTATTTTTTCAGATAAATTCTTCTGTCTTTAATCTCCACTTTTCCTTCCTTCATCAGATGCCCCACTGCGCGTTTAAATGCATTTTTGCTGAGGCCGAATTCTCTCTGGATCACCTCCGGAGAAGCCTTATCATCAAAAGGAAGCACTCCTGCAAACTCTTCAATCACCCCGAGTACGTTTTCTGCATCCTCATCGATCTGCAGATACGCCTTCCGGCGATCGGTAACATTCATTTTTCCATCCTCTTTGACCTCCGTCACTCTGAGATCCAGAATGGTTCCCGGACGGTATTTTGCCCTCGCCTCTTGTGCTGGGATCAGCGCGGAGTATTTGTCATCCACAGCCACAAATACGCCGAATTTTTCGCTGATCTGGTAAACTCTGCCCTTCACCTCATCACCGATATTGTACGGTGTCCTGGTGGAAAGATAGGGGTAAACCTTCATGGTGGCGCAGAGTCTGCTGCTCTTATCCACATAAAGAGCCACCAGGCATTCCTCCCCTTCATGTACCGGCTTCACCTGCTCATGATAGGGAAGAAGAAGATCCTTTTCCAGACCCCAGTCCAGAAAAGCACCGATTTTTGTTACCTGCTTCACCTTTAAAAGACCGGTCTGTCCCACCAGAAGCTTCGGTTCATTGGTGGTAGCGATCAGACGGTCTCTGGAATCTTTATAAAGAAATACCTCCAGCCTGTCTCCTTCTTTTGTTCCGGCCGGAACCTGCTTTCCCGGCAGAAGCACACTCTCCTCTGATTTTCTGTCTTCTGCCAGATATACGCCGAATTCCACTGTTTTTACAACAGTCAGAACCTGTTTTTGTCCAAGTAATATCATAAATGAATCCATCCTTCGATTTAAATTGTCCCATAATTATATCATACTTTGAATCCAATAAAAAGGCAAAAAAGCTGCCTCCCAAAACCTCATGCAGGGTTTTGGAAGACAGCCTGTTCACGGTCTATATTTCTTCATAAAGAAAATCAGTAAAGTCTGCCCACGCACCATTGTTTTGTCCGCTGCCGGAAGCATACATGCCGATGATACAGCCCACAAATCCTCCTGCCTCCTCGGTAGAAAGATGTGTAAGACAAATATCCTCTGCAGCCGTTATCCACTCCTTCTGACCGCGGTAATAAACGGATGCTTTCCGTCCCGATACTTCAAAGCGAAGGGTAATGGCTTCCCCTGCTTCTGCCGGAACAGAAGAAATCTCCTCCTCAGTGCCTTTCACGCAATTCACAACACGTAAGCTCCGGTGGCCGGCTTCCCCAAAAACCTCCGCCCGGATCTGGTTGTCCTCATTCTGCATATATCCCAGGCCTGCACAATCGGCAGCACTGCAGTCTGAACTGAAACGGAATGTGGTCTCGACAGCAAAATGGTGATGCTGCTGACGAACTGCGGCAAATGCAGGTGTCGCTTTATCCCGAAGCGACGCGCCCGCCATATGCATGCGAAGTGTTCCATCCTGCATCTCCATCACCCCATCTCCGGGAGTACGCAGGCGAAGCATTTCCATCGGCCACTGATCTTTTGCAAAAGAATAGCTCTTCCGATATTTTTCCGCGTTCTCATCTTCCTCGCCGGGAATCAGATGACCAACTCCCGGATTCACTACCGGCCAGTCATCTTCCCATACCACTTCCGCAAGGAAGGTCTCTCTTCCCATCAGAGTGTAGCCTTCCCAGGGGCGGCATGCCAGCATCACCATGTACCAGTTTCCTTTGCCGTCATCCACAAGATCCGCATGTCCCACACAGGTGATCGGGTACTGTTTTCCCAGATGCCGGTGGGTAAAGATCGGATTGCAGCGATTTCCTTCATAAGGCCCCATCAGATTCCTGCTTCTGGCAACTGCAATGCAGTGTTCAAAGGCCGTACCGGTTTCTGCATACAGAATATAGTACCATTCGTCCTTTTTCAGAATGTGAGGGCCTTCCGGCCAGATTGCATGCTTCATGAAACCGTACCAGAGGGCAGTCGGCTCTCCTTCCAGCTTCATGGTCTCCAGATTCAGCTTCTGGATCCAGATCTCATTGTCGCCATTATAGGTTCC
>CAMBYR010000057.1 GCA_945872375.1 uncultured Blautia sp.
AATAACCCACACCGCAGAAAGAGGGGATCAATGATGGATGGATGTTAATGATCCTGTTTGGAAATGCCTCCACGATCATTGGCGGAATTGCCACCAGATAACCGGCAAGCACCACCAGATCCACCCTGGCATCCTGAAGCTTTTTTAAAAGCGCCCGGTGAAAATCCTCTCTGTTCTCAAAGATTTTCGGCGAAATACACTCCGCTTCGATTCCATGGTTTCGTGCGCGTTCCAGCGCATAGGCACCGGGATTGTTGCTGATCACAAGGCCTACGCAGGCATTCGTGATCTTTCTGCAGTCAACGGCATCCAGGATCGCCTGAAGGTTCGTTCCGCCTCCGGATACCAGTACACCCAGCTTCAGCATAAGGTCACTCCCTTTTCTCCTTCTTCAATACGGCCCACTACATAGGGAGTATCCCCTGCTGCACGGACTGCTTCCATTGTCTTGTCCACATCCGCCGGATCCACTGCAAGAACCATTCCAAGACCCATGTTAAATGTATTATACATCATTTTTTCTTCAATATCTCCGGTCTTTGCCAGAAGCTTAAAGATCGGAAGTACAGGATAACTGTCTTTTTCAATGACCGCATGGGTGCCTTCCTTCAGCATACGCGGTACGTTTTCATAAAATCCGCCGCCGGTAATATGGCTGCATGCGTGGATGCGGACACCTGCATTTTTGATGCTCTTTAAAGCCTTTACATAAATTCTGGTAGGTGCCAGAAGCGCTTCTCCCAGAGTCGTGCCAAGCTCCTCATAATATGTATCCAGAGATTCTCTGGTCATTTCAAACACTTTGCGCACCAGGGAAAAACCATTGCTGTGCACACCGGTGGATGCCATGCCGATCAGGACATCGCCGGCTTTTAAGTCTTCTCCTGTGATCATATCCTTTTTATCGCTGACACCCACTGCAAAACCGGCAAGATCGTATTCATCCTCCGGCATCAGGCCGGGATGCTCTGCGGTCTCTCCGCCGATCAGTGCAGCATCAGACTGTACACAGCCTTCCGCCACGCCGCCTACGATTGCTGCAATCTTTTCCGGATAATTTTTTCCGCATGCAATATAGTCCAGGAAAAATAACGGTTCTCCTCCCGCACATGCAATATCATTCACGCACATGGCAACCGCATCAATGCCGATGGTGTCATGCTTATCCATGATCATTGCCAGTTTCACCTTTGTTCCGCAGCCATCCGTTCCGGATAATAAAACAGGCTCTTCCATCTCTTTGATCTTTGCCAGAGAAAATGCTCCGGAAAATCCGCCAAGGCCTCCCATTACCTCTTCACGCATGGTTCTTTTTACATGCTCCTTCATCAGCTCCACTGATTTATATCCAGCTTCAATATCTACTCCAGCGCTCTTGTAATCCATATTGTCCTCCATTTATCTCTGAATCAGTAATTTTTATAACCTGTCTCCTGAAGTCTTGCATCCTTTGCCTCAACCTGAGCTTTCAGTTCTGCGCTGTATTCTTTCAGCCGGGCAAGAAGCTCCGGATCAGAAGTTGCCAGAATTTTTGCTGCCAGAAGCCCTGCATTTGCTCCGCCGTTGATCGCCACGGTTGCCACCGGAATACCGGACGGCATCTGTACGATAGAATACAGGGAATCCCTTCCTCCCAGAGAGGTGGTATGCATGGGAATTCCGATGACCGGCATCGGGAAAATGGCTGCGCACATACCAGGAAGATGAGCTGCCATTCCTGCTCCTGCAATGATCACCTTGAAACCTTTTTCTTCTGCTGTTTTCGCATACTCAAAAAATACATCCGGTTCTCTGTGTGCGGAGATTATTCTCATTTCGAAGTCAATTCCAAGCATCTCCAGGATATCTGCTGCCTTTTTCATAACCGGCATATCAGAATCACTGCCCATTACAATTCCAACTTTTGCCATTTGCTTTCTCCTTTATTCTCAATTGTCATCACATCATGCAAAGCATTTTACGGCCCGAAAGCCGCTTAATCGTAATCATTCTACTAAGATTCCCTTTTTCTGTCAACCGGATTGCGGCAACAAAAAAATTAGTCCGTCAAACACTTTTTGTAAAATCAGAGCTCATCCAGAGGAAGATTCAGCTCTTCTGTCCCCGGAAGAACAAATCTGCCGTCTCTTATGATTTCTGCCTTTTCCCCGTTTTCCAGGCAGACAGAAATGCTGCCCAGTTCTTCGTAAGGAATGGTGATATCCGTGTGACATCCGAAATATGCCCTGCTGATATCTTCCTTTCGAAGCAGTGATACCTCATTGTCCCTGGCGATGATCTCCCTTCCGTCCGGATTGTAAACAGCCGTATCTTCTGACCAGCTGTAGCAGGTATCACCCACTGCAAAATGCGGTCCCATCTTTTCCGCTATGAGAATCGGCAGTTTTTCGGCAATCTCATATTTTCTGGCTGCCACGTAGGCAGTGGTATTGGTGCCGATGGCGAATTCGCCCAGAGGCAGATCCTTATGGTGATAAAGAATATTGTCCTCGATATAGGCCCTGTTATCCGCTTTCTTTTCAAAATTCCTGCAGTCATAATCGGTGACGCGTCCATCGGTAAATGTGATCTTCAGATCCCGGAACTGCAGCCCGTTCAGATAAACCTTTGTCACATGAAGAACGCCATTGGTTCCCGTCAGTACCGGAGAGGTAAAGACTTCTCCCACCGGAATATTCACATCCGCCACACAGTTTTCAAAGTTCGTCTGTGTGTTTCTGTCCTCAAGGGTATGAAGCTGAACCGTAAGCTTTGTTTCATTTCCGTTTTTGCCAAGAATCTCCACCCGTGTGCCCCTGTCAAGAGCTTCAATGATCGTCTGCTGAATTCTTTCATATAAAGAATAATCCAGCGTGTTGATCTTGACGATCTCCCGAAAGATCTCCGGATAATTCGGTCCGATTTCCGGAAGCGGATAGGCAATAATGGTAAAGCTTCTCTCATCTCCCCGGATATACCGGTTGACGATCTGTCCGGATTCATTGCTCATTTCTACCTGCAGCTTCTGCTGAAGATCTGACAGGCTCCATGCAGACTCCCTGTTTTCCGGAGCAAAGGGGGCTTCGCCAAAGGTATCGATGCAGGCCGGCCCTCCATGGACACCCGCCAGCTCCCGGTACTTTTCATAGCCGTTCTGCATGGCACGAAGCTTTTTCCGCACAAACTCCCCGTCCAGATAAAGGGCACAATCCTGACGATGATCGTAATCATACTGCGGATTCGCCGGTACTCCCGTATATCCCACACGAATATGGCCCCGTTTGTTGACGCTGTGAACAGCATGGCGGTAGATGACCGGTTTGAGCCCCATGTCTGCAAACTGCTCTATCGCAGAACGCACCATCCGTTCAAACCCGATGGGATAACGAATATTCACGGTTTTCTTGATCGAAAGGTCTTTTCTTCCATTGATAAAACCGATCCGGTATCCTTCCGTATAGGTGGATGCCATGGCGTCAATCTGATCCTTTGGAAGACTATTGAGAAATTCCGCTGTTTTTCTTTCATTTTCGGAAATATATTCTCCATAATAATAGAGGTATTTCATATCCGAAAGATCCGATTCCATGATGATATTACGGGCAAAATCAAGTTCCGGATCCACTCCTTCCCGGATCCTCTGTTCCACCATATCCTGGCAGTAATCATTCACATAAGACCGCAGGATCTCCCGGACTGTTTTTACGGAAGGTATTTCTTCATCGCAAAATGCAGCATAAACCTCCAGAAACAGCTCCAGTTCAACTGTCACATCCCACCATCTTTTTTCAAATGCACAGGGAATGATTCCCCGAAGCTCTCCGTAAAGAAACGTAAATACCTGTCCGTATTCTCCCAGCATTTTTTCTGCATATGCCGGATTTCCATAAGAAGTCCCGTAATTTTCCGGAAGAATATCTTCGTACAGTGCATGATTCTGCCGCGCCAGTTCCTCTTCGGACATCTGCCGGCAATCCTGTTCCATGATTTCTGTTGTTTTCTGTAAAAACTGTGCCATTTTCCCGAAAAAATCAAGAAATGGCTCCTCCGTTTCTTTCTCACCGGCAATCCCCCTCACACGTTCTGCCGCGAGAGAATACCGTTCCATAATCCATTCGTCCAATGCCATTATCTCCTTCATCAGCAAAATCCCGTTTCCCAGGAGGATCAGAATTCTGCATTACTCCTTCAAATCATCCACGATATGTCCCAGCTCCACATGTTTTTCAATGCGGCTGCTCATCTCTTTCCAGATTTCCCCGGAAATCTCCGGAATATACCGGTTTCTGCGGTAAATCTGACTTTTCTTTACCTGATGCTCCGTCCAGCTTTTTCCATCAGAAGCGTCATTCAGAAGCAAAGGCTGGAAATTGTCCAGAAGATGCGCATACCGTGCATCCGGTGACCGGTATTCCTCGAATTCTTCCCAGAGGGCCCTGAATTGTGCTCCCTGATCTTCCGGAAGGATTCCGAAAATCCTGTCGGCTGCTTTCCGTTCCCGTTCTGCCTGAGTGGATAACCCCGCCGCATCATAGGCATAGGTATCGCCTGCATCGATCTCCACCAGATCATGAATCAGAACCATGGGAATCACACGGGAAAGATCCATTCCTTCCTCCGCATATTCCTGCAGCAGAATCGCAGACAGGGCCAGATGCCAGGAATGCTCCGCATCATTTTCCTTTCGCGTTCCGTCAGATAAATAGGTCTGTCGGAAGATCTGCTTCACTTTATCCACTTCCACAATGAAATCCAGCTGTTTTTTCATACGTTCTATATCCATAGTTCACACTCCCATTAAAAAAAAGCCCAGCCAGCCTACCATAACCACTCCGTTTGCAATAGAGCCCAGAATGCTGGTGCGATGGGCACGGTTTTCTTCCGAAAAACTGGACAGTCCCATGATAAATCCATATATGGACAAAAGCATGGCAAACAGGCAGACCCCTCCAACGATAAACCCATACGTTTCATCCAGACAGAACGAAATCAGAACTGCCGTTCCAAACAACAGAAGGGAGACTACCGCCAGAAAAGACGATAATTTCCCTTTTGCTGCTTCTTTCTTTTTTGTAAATGCATATCTATATCTTTTTGCCATAATATTTTCTCCTCAGGCAGTTACAGATGGCAAAGCAGAGATATCCCAGTGCAGCACCAAGTGTATTCAGAATGAGATCGTCCACATCAAAGCAGCCCACTCTGGAAGCAAGCTGAATGGTTTCCACACAAAGACTCAGTGCGAAACCTGACAGGATAATCAGGAATCCGTTTCGCATCTTTTCCGCAATCACCGGAAGGATCAGACCAAAAGGCAGAAATCCCAGAACGTTTCCCAAAATGTTAGCTGCAGCGGCATCCATCCCCAACTGTTCCCTGTATATCCAGAACCGTCTGATTTCCATAAAAGGAACCAGGTTATACTGATAACGGTCTCCAACTCCCCGTCCATATTCCTCTGAAAAAAACAGAAAATATATAAGAAGAAGGACATAAAGAATAAACAGGAGGATTCCCGCCCGCCTGATCATTGATTTTGTTTCTTTCTTCACTTCTCTCCCCTATCCGAACAACAGCATATACACCGGAAAGCCGCAGAGCCTGTCTGCGGTTTTCCGGCAGGTTTTCCTGATCTTACAGCAGAATATCTGATCTTCTCCTGAGCAGGCCCGCACCGCTGACGATCATCATTGCGCCGGCAGCAATCCCGATTACCAGGACCACAATTCCGACTGCCAGACTGCATGCTCCGGAAAGCGTCATTGTTTTATATATTTTTTCATTCATGGTCAAGCCCTCCATTACCGGATATTATTCTGCTCCGTACTGCTCATAATATGCATCAATGGCCGCTTTTAACGTATCATCGATGATGACTTTTCCTTTATATTCCTTATTGTATAAATGTTCCACAACCTCTGCCATGGTTACGATGGCCGTTGTCTGAAGTCCGTAGGTCTCCTCGATCTCCTTCAGTGCGCTCTTAGTTCCCTGTCCTCGTTCCATACGGTCTACAGAAACCACCAGTCCCACAGGAGTCACATTTCCCTGCGCCTTGATGATCGGCAGAGTTTCCTGAATGGAAGTTCCTGCTGTGGTAACGTCCTCAATGATCACAATTTTATCTCCATCCTGGATCGGGCTTCCCAGAAGGATTCCCTTATCACCATGATCCTTTACCTCTTTTCGATTGGAACAGTAACGGATGTCCTTTCCATATTCCTCACTGATCGCCATGGTTGCTGCAACTGTGAGGGGGATTCCTTTGTAAGCCGGTCCAAAAAGGACATCAAAGTCCAGTCCGAATTTACTTTCGATGGCTTTTGCATAGTACTGGCCCAGTCTGCGAAGCTGTGCTCCGGTACGATAAAATCCGGTGTTTACAAAAAACGGTGTTTTACGGCCTGACTTTGTAACAAAATCCCCGAACTTCAGTACATTACAATCGATCATAAATTCAATAAATTCCTGTTTATAAGCTTCCATGTGATGAAACCTCCTGTATATTCATTATTCGCCGCCCTGAAAAAGCGGAATTATTTCACGCAGCCAATGAGCTCATTGATATCCGAAACATGGCTGCGGTCCAGATACGCTTCAATTCCCCTGACGATCTCCTCTGTCGCACAGGGATTAAAGAAATTGGCTGTTCCCACAGATACTGCCGTTGCTCCTGCCATGATGAATTCCAGAGCGTCTTCTGCCGTGGCAATACCTCCCATACCGATAATCGGAAGAGACACCGCATTTGCCACCTGATAAACCATCCTTACGGCAATGGGTTTTACCGCCGGGCCGGACATTCCGCCCGTCTTATTTGCCAGCGCAAACGTTCTGCGGTTAATATCTATTTTCATTCCGGTCAGCGTATTGATCAGGGATAATACATCGGCTCCGCCTGCTTCTGCCGCCTTTGCCATCTCTGTAATATCCGTCACATTGGGACTCAGCTTCATAATAATCGGCTGTGCCGCGTATTTTTTCACTTCCTTCGTGATGGCCTCCAGAGCTTTTGGATCCTGGCCGAAAGCAATTCCGCCCTCTTTTACATTGGGACAGGATACATTGATCTCCAGCAGATCAACCTTCTCTCCTGCCAGACGTTCTACCACGCTGCAGTAGTCCTCTGTGGATTTTCCACAGACATTCACAATAATCTTTGTATCATATTTCTGAAGGAACGGAAGATCTCTCTCACAGAACACATCAATGCCCGGATTCTGAAGTCCGATGGCATTGAGCATTCCTCCTGTGGTCTCCGTCACACGTGGGGTGGGATTGCCCGGCCAGGGAACATTGGCCACACCCTTTGTCACGACAGCGCCAAGCTTGTTCAGATCTACAAATTCTCCGTACTCCATTCCCGATCCGAAGGTTCCGGATGCGGTCATAACCGGATTTTTCAGTTCTACTCCGGCGAGTGTCACCTTTGTCTGGCTCATAATTCCACCTCCGTACTTAAAAATACCGGTCCGTCTTTGCAGACACGTTTATTGTGTACATGAGAATGGTGGTCCACTTCTTTTGACTGGCACACACATCCCAGACATGCGCCGATACCGCAGGCCATCCGTTCTTCCATGGATATCCAACAGGGAATGTTTTTTTCCAGCGCATATGCCTTGATGGCTTTCAGCATAGGCCTGGGTCCGCAGGCAAAAATCACATCTGCCTCCAGTTCATTTTCCCGGATGGCGTCCATCACATTTCCTTTTGTTCCTGCACTTCCGTCCTCCGTTGCGACATATACTTTTCCATATTTCTCAAACTCGTGATTCAGGTACAGTTCATCGCGATATCCCAGAATCGCAGTTACTTCTGCCTGAACCTGCTTTGCAGTTTCCAGAAGCGGCGGCACTCCGATTCCTCCGCCCATCAGGAAAACACGTTTTCCTTCTGCTTCCTTCAGCGGAAATCCATTTCCAAGAGGCCCCAAAATCTCTACGGTATCCCCTTCATTCAGACGGGAAAACATTTCTGTACCTGTATTCTTTCCAGTCACACGATATACCAGACGGAGTCTGCCATTTTCTCCGTCAATTTCGCAGATACTGATGGGGCGGGGCAGAAGCTTGCTGCCATCCCCTGTATATAAGGAAAGAAACTGTCCGGGTTTTGCATTTCGGGCAATGGTTTTTGTCTGAAGCCAAAGGCTGAAAATATCCGTCCCGATACATTCCTGCCCAAGAACCAATGCGGTTTCTTTTGCTTTTTCGCTCATTTTTCCTCCTTGCACCACTTCCTGATTTTTGTTTCCTGGTGCTTTTTTCCAGATCATTATCGATTTTCCAGCGCTCCGCTGATATCAGCGATCATATCTTTTACAGCCATACGGGAAGCATCCGCATAGTTCTGTTCACCCACAGACGCGTATTTTTCCTGTTTGTAGGCTGCAATGATTCCTCTGGAGGAATTTACAATGGCACCGAGACCGTCTTCGTTGAAGAAATGAACAAGATCGGCTCCTTTTCCTCCCTGTGCACCATATCCGGGAACCAGAATAAAGGTTTTCGGCATGATCTTACGAAGCACCTTTCCCATTTCCGGATAAGTCGCTCCTACAACAGCTCCAATGTAGCTGTATTCCTCTCCCATGTGGTCTTCGCCCCACTGAGCAACCTTTTCACCAACCCACTCATACAGCGGACGTCCATCAATGATTCTGTCCTGGAATTCACCGCTGGATGGGTTGGAGGTTTTTACAAGGATAAAAAGGCCCTTGTTTTCCTGCTTGCAGACATCCACAAAAGGCTTTACTCCATCTGTGCCAAGGTAAGGATTGACTGTTGCAAAGTCTTCATCAAAACCGGCATACGTATGGGAACCTACGGTAACCTTTCCCAGATGGCCTACTGCATATGCCGCAGAAGTAGACCCGATGTCTCCTCGTTTAATATCGCCAATTACCACAAGGTCTTTGGACTTGCAGTAATCTACAGTCTTTTTATATGCCTGAAGTCCCGGAATGCCAAACTGCTCGTACATGGCGATCTGGGGCTTTACTGCCGGAATCAGATCGCAGGTGGCATCAACAATTCCTTTATTGAACTGCCAGATTGCTTCCGCTGCTCCTTCCAGTGTTTCACCGTACTCAGCAAAAGCCTTCTCCTGAATGTATTTGGGAACATAATTCAACATAGGATCCAGTCCTACAACGATCGGTGCGTTTGTTTTTCGGATTTTTTCGATCAATTTATTAATCATGATTTTTTCCTCCTGACCACTCACTTTAATCTATCCTACATCATACACGAAAACATCAATTTAATAAAGTCTTTTTTCAAGATTAACCTGTTTTCGCGTGGGTTTCCTTTCTATTTTTACGTTATTTTCCCTGCTCATATCCTCAGAATCATCTTGACAATTCCAAATATTGGGGATATAATCAGAACATACCGAAAAAAACATAATCTATATTGTTTATTATAAAATCACTAGTTTTTAGAGATTATATATTACATAATATAGTCTGTAAAATCTGGTGATTTTTTTCCAGAGAACTTTTCAACTTTTTATGGAGGTATCATCATGAACAAAGGAACTGTTAAATGGTTCAACGCAGAAAAAGGTTATGGTTTCATTACCGGGGAGGACGGAGCAGACGTTTTCGTTCATTTTTCTGCAATCAACGGAGAGGGCTTCAAATCTTTAGACGAAGGACAGGCCGTTACTTATGATTTAACAGAAGGCGCTCGCGGAATGCAGGCTGCTAACGTTACAAAATTATAATTCTGATACTTCAAGGTTGTAATAACCTTTCAAACCATTCAATAAAAAACCCCGGTGAAAACCGGGGTTTTTTATTATCTCATTTTCATTTTTACTGTACATCAGACGAAAGATCCGAAACATAATTATCAATTGCAGAAGTATCCATTACTGTCTCTGTAACAACAGACTCCTGTTTTGTCTCGATCTTTGCATACGCGGAAAATCCAATCCATCCAACCATTGCCACACAGATTGCAATCCATGCAAGAATTTCCAGTTTGTCAATCAGTTTTTCTTTTCTGGATGCTTTTGAGCGGCCTGCTTTGCCTGCCTTATAGCTGTCTACTTTTTTCTGACTCATTCCAAGAATCTCCTTTATTGTATAAGCTTAAACTTTTGTTATTATATCACACTCTCACACAAAAGGGAAGGGCTTATACAGCTACAATCACACCGCCATCATTAGCGTACATACTGCTTACTCCCGCAGTATCCAAAATAACGATATGTTTTACAGGCATTCTCTCTTCCAGTGCATTCT
>CAMBYR010000058.1 GCA_945872375.1 uncultured Blautia sp.
CTTTCCTGTCCCGGGATTTCCATGCATAAATGCATGGAAACACCTCGCAGGATATTGCCTGTGAACAGCAACTACTTTTCAGCCACATGCGAAAACTGCATGGCAAAAGAATTGATTTTTTCATTTGGCCGTACTATACTTGATGAATACAGGAATATCACAATACGAAAAGAGGCATGTCAAATGAAAATCGGATTTATTGGCTGCGGAAACATGGGATCTGCCATGATCGGCGGAATATTAAAAAAAGGAATTTACCGGAAAGAAGAAATCATCGTATCCAATCTGACAGAAGAAGGATCGAGACGAAGCAGAGAAAAGCTGGGGGTAGTAACGACTCTCGATAACCGGGAAGTCGTAAAACAGGCCGGGACAGGGGTGCTGGCGGTAAAACCCCAGTTTTATGAAGAGGTACTGACAGAAATCAGAGACGAGCTTACGGAAGAACATCTGATCATCGGCATTGCACCGGGAAAAACGCTGGCATGGCTGGAAGAAGCCTGCGGCAAACAGCTGAAGATAGTACGCCTGATGCCGAATACACCGGCACAGGTAGGAGAAGGAATGACGGGCGCCTGCTTTAATGCAAAGGTGACAGAAGAAGATCGGGCTGAGATCCGAAAACTCACCGAAAGCTTCGGGCGCATGGAATTTGTGCCGGAGCGCCTGATGGATGCAGTAGGCGCAGTCAGCGGCTGTTCACCTGCCTATGTCTTTATGTTTATTGAGGCCATGGCCGACGGTGCAGTAGCCCTTGGAATGCCGAGAAAGCAGGCATATGCGTTTGCGGCCCAGGCAGTACTCGGCAGTGCAAAAATGGTTTTGGAAACAGGCATGCATCCGGGAGAACTGAAGGATATGGTCACCTCCCCGGCAGGAACAACGATTGAGGGTGTACGGACGCTGGAAAAACAGGGATTCCGAAGCGCTGTTTTCGAAGCTTTGATCGCAAGTGCGGAAAAAGGAAAAAAACTCTGATAAAAAGGTTTAAGAGGAAGAAAAAAGGGACTGCATACCGGCCGTTTCAGCCGGTATATGCGGTCCCTTTGCTCATGTTGCTGTTGTGATAACGGGGCGAATAGGTGACATCCTCCAGAAACCATGCGGGCGGCTGGTAGGAATGCGCCTCTTCTTCCGAAGAAAATTCCACTTCGGCCAGAAGAAGCCCTTCATATTCACCGTGAAAAATATCCAGTTCAATGGTGAGCCCCTCTTTTTCCGGAATCAGATATCGCGTTTTGGAAATGACGATTCCGTCTGCCTTGGGACGAAGATGCTCATAGGCTTCTCTGGTAAGAGGAAGATTATATTCCTCTCTGGCAAGTAGTCCGGCGGATTTATAGGTCAGATAGTATTCTTCATCCTGGCGCCGGATACGGACCACAGGAGAAGTACAGAGATACCCCTGTTCGATCTCGTGAAACGGATAAGATGATAAAGAAGGAATCTCCTCTTTTTTTACAAGAAATTTGCGTTCGATTTCCATGTGCAGTCTCCTTTCAGGAAAAATTTTTTCCTTATTTAAGTATACCTAATTTCTTGTAAAAAGGGAAGTCTGATGGTACAATAGGTGCAAAAACCAGGGAGGAATGAAAAATGAGTAAAGTATATATTTTTCTTGCAGACGGATTTGAAGATATTGAAGGCCTTACTGTTGTGGATCTGATGCGGAGAGCCGGAATCGAGATCTCCACAGTGTCCATCAAGGATACGAAAGAAATCGACACATCTCATGGAATCCATCTTTTCGCAGACTGTCTGTTCAGTGAAACGGACTTTTCCGATGCGGATATGCTGGTGCTTCCCGGGGGAATGCCCGGAACAAAATATCTGGGGGCATATCAGCCGCTTAGAGATCTTCTGAAAGAGTTTTATGGAAAAGGCGGAAAAATCGCAGCCATCTGTGCTGCTCCCAGTGTATTTGCAGACCTTGGTTTTCTCCACGGCAGAAAAGCAACCTCTTATCCTTCCTTTATGGATAAGCTTACCGGAGCACAGACGACAGAGGATCCGGTGGTTGTGGATGGAAATGTGACTACCAGCCGGGGTCTGGGAACCGCTGTTGATTTTGCGCTTTCGCTGATCGGGCAGCTTTCCGGACGGGAAAAAGCAGAGGAAATTGCGGAATCTGTGGTTTATCGTCGATAAAATTTTACAATGGATGGGTAATGCTGAAGAAAATATGGGCAGGAACGGGAAAATCGTGATTTCCCGTGAAAAAATACTGGCTTTTTTGAATTTGTTGTGCTATACTTCCATAATGACTGTAACTGTATCACTTTTTCCAGGCGATACGGAATGCCTGATGAATTACGGGACAGGCAAAAGATAAATATTTTATGATAGAGAAGAATAACCTGATTTTTAAGGAGGAACATGAAACATGAGTTTACAGGTGGAAAAACTGGAAAAGAACATGGCGAAACTGACGATCGAAGTTTCCGCTGAAGATCTTGACAAGGCTATGCAGGCTGCATACCAGAAATCCAAAGGAAAAATTTCTATTCCCGGATTCCGTAAAGGCAAAGCACCGAGAAAGATGATCGAGCAGATGTATGGCAAGGGAATTTTTATGGAAGATGCAGCAAATGCTCTGATTCCGGAACATTACGGCAAAGCACTGGAGGAATGCGATCTGGAAATCGTTTCCCAGCCGGAAATCGATGTTGTTCAGGCTGAGCCTGGAAAAGCATTCATCTTTACAGCAGAAGTGGCAGTAAAACCTGAGGTTACTCTTGGCGAATACAAAGGACTGGAAGTACCGAAGACAGAAATCGCTGTTACGGAAGAAGAAGTAGATGCAGAAATCAAAAAAGAGCAGGAAAAGAATTCCAGAACAGTAACTGTTGAAGATCGTGCAGCAGAAAACGGAGATATCACCACCATCGATTTCGAAGGATTTGTAGACGGTGTTGCATTTGAAGGCGGAAAAGGCACAGATTATCCTCTGACTCTTGGTTCCGGTTCCTTTATTCCGGGATTCGAAGATCAGATCGTCGGAGCAAAGACAGGCGATCACGTAGAAGTGAATGTTACATTCCCGGAAGAATATCAGGCAGAAGAGCTTGCAGGAAAAGCAGCTGTATTCCAGTGCGATGTAAAGAAGATCGAAACAAAAGAGCTTCCTGAGCTGGATGACGATTTTGCACAGGATGTATCTGAGTTTGATACCTTTGTAGAGTATAAGGACAGCGTAAAGAAAAATCTGGAAGAAAAGAAGGCAAAAGATGCTGAGCGTGCAAAAGAAGACGCAGCAGTTGAGAAAGCTGTAGAAAATGCACAGATGGATATTCCGGATGCTATGGTAAATACACAGGCTCGTCAGATGGTGGATGACTTTGCAAGAAGAATGCAGCAGCAGGGTCTGAGCATGGATCAGTACTGCCAGTACACAGGACTGACCATTGACAAGCTTATTGAAGACAGCAAGCCGCAGGCACTGAAGAGAATCCAGACCAGACTGGTTCTGGAAAAGGTTGCTGAAGTGGAAGACATTCAGCCTACAGATGAAGAGGTAGATGCTGAGATCGCTAAAATGGCGGAAGCATACAAGATGGAAGCAGACAAGATCAAAGAACTTCTTGGTGAAGCAGAGCTTGGCCAGATGAAGAAAGACCTTGCTGTTCAGAAAGCCGTTACTATGATGGCTGAGACTGCAAAAGAAGTCTGATTAATCAGTACAGATTAATATGCAGATACTGCAGGCCGGATCTGCGGATCCGGCCTGTTTTCAGGAAGTTTATCCTGCTGCTTTTTTCGGGTTTCCAAAGCGGCAGGACCAGCGAATGGAGGCAAAAATATGAGTTTGGTACCTTATGTCATTGAACAGACCAGCAGGGGCGAACGGAGCTACGATATCTATTCCCGTCTTCTCAAGGACAGGATCATTTTCCTTGGAGAAGAGGTAAACGATGTAAGCGCCAGCATTATTGTGGCACAGCTCCTTTTCCTGGAAGCAGAAGATCCCGGCAAGGATATTCAGCTTTATATCAACAGCCCGGGCGGATCCGTGACAGCAGGCATGGCAATCTATGATACCATGAAATACATTAAGTGCGATGTTTCTACCATCTGTCTTGGTATGGCAGCCAGCATGGGTGCATTTCTTCTGGCCGGCGGTACAAAAGGAAAGAGATTTGCCCTTCCCCATTCTACAATCATGATTCACCAGCCATCCGGCGGTGCGCAGGGACAGGCAACGGAAATTCAGATCGTGGCAGATCATATTGCTCAGACCAAGAGAACGCTGAACGAGATTCTTGCTGAGAATACCGGTCAGCCGTATGAGGTTGTAGAAAAGGATACCGACAGGGACAACTATATGACTGCAGAAGAAGCGAAGGCTTATGGTTTGATCGACGGTGTTGTCATGCATAAATAATGCCAATGAAAAGACTCCTGAAAGCCAGGAGTCTTATCTTGTTTCTCAGGAAAGTACTTCATTTTGTTCTAATCAGGGGATGTGCTTTCCTGATAAGCAAAACACTTTGTTCTAAAGAAAGGAAAAGAATCTATGGCAGACAAGATAAGAGACGGAAAGGTCAGATGTTCCTTTTGCCATAAAACGGAGGATCAGGTAAGAAAACTGATCGCAGGACCGGACGGCGCATTCATCTGTGATGAATGTATTGGCATCTGCTCGGAAATTCTGGAAGATGAATTCGGCAGATATGATCATGAAAGAGCATATGACAATTCCGAGATCAATCTGCTGAAACCGGAGGAAATTCACAGTATTCTGGATGATTATGTCATCGGTCAGGATGCGGCGAAAAAAGCACTTTCGGTTTCCGTATACAATCATTATAAACGTGTGCTGGCTTCCCACAATTCAGATGTGGAGCTTCAGAAGAGCAATATTCTGATGCTGGGACCCACCGGTTCCGGAAAGACACTTCTGGCACAGACACTTGCCAGAATGCTCAATGTTCCCTTTGCCATTGCCGATGCAACGACTCTTACAGAAGCCGGCTACGTGGGTGAGGATGTGGAGAATATTCTGCTGAAGATCATCCAGGCTGCGGACTATGATATTGAGCGTGCACAGTACGGCATCATCTATATTGATGAAATTGACAAGATCACCAGAAAATCCGAGAATGCATCGATCACCCGGGATGTTTCCGGAGAAGGTGTTCAGCAGGCACTTCTGAAGATTCTGGAAGGAACTGTGGCAAATGTTCCGCCTCAGGGAGGCAGGAAGCATCCGCATCAGGAATTCATTCAGATCGATACCACAAACATCCTCTTTATCTGCGGCGGTGCTTTCGAGGGGATCGACAAGATCATCGAGTCACGTAAGGATACAAAATCCATAGGCTTTGGAGCAGAGGTATCCGTGAAGGAAGAGCGCAATGTGGGAGAGGTTCTTAAAGAAGTGATGCCGGAGGATTTTATCAGATTTGGTCTGATCCCGGAATTTATCGGACGTGTTCCGGTAGTGGTTTCGCTGGATGCGCTGGATGAAGCAGCATTGATCCGGATTCTGAAGGAGCCGAAGAATTCACTCACCAGACAGTACCACAAGCTCTTTGAACTGGATGGTGTGGAACTGGATTTCCAGGAAGAGGCACTGGAATGTGTTGCAAAGAAATCACTGGAAAGAAAAACAGGAGCCAGGGGACTTCGCGCGATCATGGAGAATTCCCTGATGGATCTGATGTATAAAATTCCATCCGACGGCACCATCCGCAAATGTGTGATCACAAAAGAAGTGGTGGAAGGAACAGGAGAAGCGGAGATCGTTCATGGAGAAGAACCGGTGCCCGTACCGGCCAGACGTCCGGCTTCCCGTACACGAAAGAAAAGCAAACCGGAAACGGCTTGATAAAGGGGTTGAAAACAGATGAATCATCCGATTAAGGTACTGCCTGCCATTGCTTTGCGCGGAACGACGATCCTGCCGGACATGATCGTTCACTTTGATGTCAGCAGAGAGCGTTCCGTAAAGGCCATTGAAGAGGCCATGCTTCATGACCAGAAAATTTTTCTGGTTACCCAGAAGGATCCCAAGGTGGAAACACCGGGGATTATGGATCTCTATCAGGTGGGCACCATAGCATATATCAAACAGGTGGTAAAACTCCCCGACCATTTGTTCCGCGTTCTGGTGGAAGGGCGTGAGCGTGCAGAGCTTCTGCGGCTTGAGCAGGAAACACCCTATCTGAAAGCGGAAACGGCTTCATTTGATCAGCAGGATGACGAGCGTTTTCCGGAGCCTGTAAAGGAAGCCATGCAGAGAAGCATGAGGCAGCTTTTTCAGCAATACTGTGTGGAGAATGGAAAAATTGGAAAGGAACTGGCGGCTCAGATCCTGAATATGAAGGATCTGAAAGAGATTCTTACCCAGATTTCCGTAAATCTGCCGCTGCCCTATGAAAAAAAGCAGAGAATTCTGGAAGCGGTTACGCTGGAAGAACAGTACGAGGTTATTGGAACAATTCTGGCAAATGAAACAGAAATCCTGCAGATTACCCGAAATCTCCAGAAAAAACTCCAGAAACGCGTGGATAAAAATCAAAGAGAATATATTCTCCGGGAGCAGATGAAGGTGATCCGGGAAGAGCTTGGGGAGGACGGTGTGGCCGGCGCAGCGGAGGAATACCGCAGACAGCTCGAAACACTTCCCGCTTCTGAGGAAGTAAAGGAAAAGATCAGAAAAGAAATTGACCGTTTGAAAAATATGAACAATAACATGGCGGAGACGCCTGTGCTGACAGGATACATCGAGACGCTTCTTGCCCTTCCCTGGAACAGAAAGACAGAGGATGTACTCAATTTGACAAAAGCCTGGGAGATTCTTGAAAAAGAGCATTACGGACTGAAGGACGTGAAGGAGCGGGTGATGGAATTTCTTTCTGTCCGCAAACTGACTTCAGGTGGAAAAAGCCCGATTCTTTGTCTGGTGGGACCTCCCGGAACCGGAAAAACATCCATTGCCCGTTCCATTGCAGAGGCCCTGAATAAAAAATATGTGAGGATCTGTCTGGGCGGAGTGAGAGATGAAGCGGAAATCCGCGGTCATCGGAAAACCTATGTGGGAGCCATGCCGGGCAGGATCACAGAAGCCCTGAAACAGGCAGGAGTCAGCAATCCGCTGATGCTCCTGGATGAAATTGACAAAACCAGCAGCGATCACCGGGGAGATACGGCGTCGGCGCTTCTGGAGGTTCTGGATCCGGAGCAGAACAACTGCTTCAGGGATCACTATGTGGAAATCCCTCAGGATTTATCGGAAGTGCTGTTTATCGCAACTGCCAACGATTATCAGGGAATTCCCCGCCCGCTTCTGGATCGTATGGAAGTGATTGAAATTTCCGGGTATACGGAAAATGAAAAGATGCATATCGCCAAAGAGCATCTGATTGCAAAACAGATGGAGATCAATGGTATTCAGAAAGGGCAGCTTATCATTCAGGCTGCTGCTCTTCGAAAGATCATCAATCAGTATACGAAAGAAGCCGGCGTCCGGACTCTTGAGCGAAAGATCGGCCAGATCTGCCGGAAGACCGCCAGAGAGATCCTGGAACATGAAAAGAAGAAAGTGGTCGTAACCACCAGAAATCTTTCTGATTTTCTTGGAAAAGAACGTTATAATTATCTGATGGCAAATAAAAAGGATGAAGTGGGAATTGCTCGCGGACTGGCCTGGACACAGGCCGGCGGCGATACCCTTCAGATAGAAGTGAATGTGATGCCTGGAAAAGGAGAGCTTCTTTTAACGGGACAGCTTGGAGATGTGATGAAGGAATCGGCCAGAGCAGGTATTACGTATATTCGCTCCATTGCAGATCAGTATGGAGTGGAACCGGAATTTTTCAGTGGGCATGATATTCATGTACACATTCCGGAGGGAGCTGTTCCAAAAGATGGCCCGTCTGCAGGAATCACCATGGCCACCGCCATTCTTTCGGCAGTTACCGGCAAAGAAGTCCGGGCAGATGTGGCAATGACGGGAGAAATCACCTTAAGAGGACGTGTTCTTCCGATTGGAGGCCTGAAGGAAAAGCTTCTGGCAGCTCGCTATGCGGGAATCGGTCAGGTGCTCGTTCCTGTGGAAAATAAACCGGATATTCAGGAAATGGATGCTGAAATTACAGAGGGACTGAAAATATCCTTTGTGGAAACTATGAATGATGTCCTGAAAGAAGCGCTTCGCGGATAGGTATCCCCGAAAGACAGAGAGGAATTATATGATAATCAAAAACGTATCACTGGACATTGTATGCGGCATTACCAGCAGGCTTCCTGATACGGGAAGACCGGAAGTGGCTTTTGCCGGCAAGTCAAATGTAGGGAAATCCTCCCTGATTAACGGGCTGATGAACCGGAAATCTCTGGCTCGTACCAGTGCGCAGCCGGGAAAGACACAGACGATTAATTTTTACAACGTTAATGAATGCATGTATCTGGTGGACCTTCCGGGGTACGGATATGCAAAGGTGTCCCAGTCTGAAAAGGAAAAATGGGGCAAAATGATAGAGAATTACCTTCATACATCAAAAAATCTGAAAGCGGTATTTCTGCTGATCGATATTCGTCATGAACCGTCGGAGAATGATAAAATGATGTATGACTGGATTCTGCACAATGGCTATGAACCGATCATCATTGCCACAAAGCTGGACAAACTGAAACGGAGCCAGGTGCAGAAAAATCTGAAACTGATCAGGGAAGGGCTGAAGCTTCGTCCGGGTACTGTTATGATTCCGTTTTCTGCGGAAACAAAGCAGGGAAGAGAGGAAATCTGGACGCTGATCGACGAGTTGACCGGATTCGGGCCGGCAGCTACAGAAGAAGCCTGAAGACTACAAGAGGAAAAGACAAATATGGGAATTATCAAGGCGTTCAAGCTGGGATTTGACTATCTCAAATATGACGACGACGGCAATGTAAAAGATACACAGAGGGCCGTCAATGATGTAAACCTGGACATTGAAGCCGGGGAATTCGTGGCGATTCTGGGTCACAACGGATCCGGAAAATCCACACTGGCAAAGCATATGAATGCGCTGCTTCTGCCTGCGGAGGGTACCATCTGGATCGATGACATGTCAACTACGGAAGAAAAGGAATTGTGGAAGATCCGGCAGAAGGCAGGCATGGTTTTTCAGAATCCGGACAACCAGATCATTGGAACTGTAGTAGAAGAGGATGTGGGTTTCGGCCCTGAAAATATGGGGGTTCCCACAGAAAAAATATGGAAGCGTGTGGATGAGAGCCTGGAAAAAACAGGAATGACGGCCTACCGTTATCATTCTCCCAACAAGCTGTCGGGAGGTCAGAAACAGCGTGTGGCCATTGCAGGGGTGATGGCCATGCGGCCAAAATGCATTATCCTGGATGAGCCGACGGCGATGCTGGATCCCAATGGCAGAAAAGAGGTCCTGGAGGCGGTAAGAGAGCTGAACAGAACGGAAAATGTGACAGTGGTTCTGATCACTCATTACATGGAGGAAGTGATCCATGCGGACAGAGTGTATGTCATGGACAGCGGAAATGTGGTTATGCAGGGAACACCGAAGGAAATTTTTTCTCAGGTGGAAATGCTGAAGCATTATCGCCTGGATGTTCCGCAGGTAACACTTCTGGCTCATGAACTTCGGGAATCCGGAGTGGATATTCCGGAGGGAATACTGACTACGGAAGAATTGGTAGGTGCCTTATGTCGATAGAACTGAAAAATGTAACATATACGTACAGCCCCGGAACTGCCTATGAAATTCACGCTTTGAAAAATATCAGTCTGAACATTCCGGACGGACAGTTTATTGGAGTGATCGGGCACACCGGGAGCGGAAAATCCACACTGATCCAGCATTTTAACGCATTGATCCAGCCTACTTCAGGGACGATCCTTTACAATGGAGAAGATATCTGGGCGGAAAAATATAACAGAAAAACTCTTCGAAGCGAGGTGGGACTGGTATTTCAGTATCCGGAGCATCAGCTGTTTGAAAATGATGTTCTTTCCGATGTCTGCTTTGGCCCTATGAATCAGGGTCTGACCCGTGAGCAGGCAGAGACGGAGGCC
>CAMBYR010000059.1 GCA_945872375.1 uncultured Blautia sp.
GGAGGACATACCATTCATGATGAAGAACCGAAATATGGCCTTTGTGTTACCGGGTTTGTTCATCCGAAAAAACTCTGGAAAAATTACGGTGCCAGAGAGGGAGATCTTCTGATTCTCACCAAGCCTCTCGGAAGCGGTATTCTGAATACGGCAGTCAAAGGAGAACTGGCTTCGGAGCAGGAACAGAGATCTGCGGTGAAGGTGATGTCCACTTTGAACAAATATGCGGCTGAGACGGCTTTGAAATACCGGATTCACTGCTGTACGGATATTACCGGGTTCGGCCTGGCCGGACATGGACTGGAAATGGCCGGGGGAAGCGAGAAAACTCTGGTGATCCGGACAACTCAGATTCCGGTTATGGACGGAGCGGAGGAATATGCCCAAATGGGGCTGATTCCCGCGGGTGCCTACCGGAACAGAGAATTTGTGGGGGATCAGGTGCAGAGCAGAATCAGCGGAAGCTGGATGGAGGATATCATTTTTGATCCCCAGACGTCCGGCGGACTATTGTTTGCTGCAGAGCCAGGGGAGGCTGAAAAGCTGGAAAAAGCGCTTGGAAAGCTTGAGATCCCATCGGCGGTCATTGGATATGTCACAGAAAAACAGACACACGCGCTGATTTTAAGCGACGAATAAAACAGGGGCGGATGAAATATCCGCCCTGAATACTTACAGAAAATGAAGGATCGAAAGGAATATTATCGAAAAATCCCGGGAGTGGATGTTCTTTTGGAACAGCCGTCTGTCCGTGTACTGATAGAAGTTCTGGGAAAAGGAATCGTGACGAATGCGGTTCGAAAAGAGGTGGAAGCTCTGCGGGAGCTGATCCGAACCGGAACAGAAGAAGAAATGGAAAGAGAACTGGAGGCTTTTTCCGGAAACCTTCCGGAGAAGATCCTGCGTGCGGGAAGAGTGACGCCCTGCCGTGTACTCAATGCTTCGGGCATCCTTCTGCACACCAATCTGGGAAGGGCACCCCTTGGAAACAGCCAGAGACAGGCTGCATTCGAGGTGCTTTCCGGGTACTGCAGCCTGGAATGGGACAGAGAGACAGGAAAGCGGGGAAAACGCCGGGAGCATTATGAGGATCTGATCTGCCGTGTGACCGGAGCGGAGGCTGCTTTGGCGGTGAATAATAATGCGGCGGCAATGCTCCTGCTTCTTGGCACCCTGGAAAAAGGCAAAGAGGTGCTGGTATCCCGGGGCGAGCTGATCGAGATCGGCGGAAAATTCCGGATTCCGGATGTGATGGAGCAAAGCGGGATGAAACTTCATGAAGTGGGAACCACCAACCGTACCAGAATCTCAGACTATGAAAGGGCGGTTTCGCCGGAGACAGCTGCTATTTTAAAAGTACACACCAGCAACTATAAAATATGCGGATTTACAGAGGATACTTCTGTGGAGGAGCTTTCCTCGCTTGGAAAAAAACAGAATATCCCGGTGTTTGCAGATCTGGGAAGCGGTGTCCTTCTGGACCTGGAGCGTTTTGGAATCTCCCATGAACCTACGGTTCAGGAGGTCCTGAAAAAAGGAGCAGATGTTGTATGCTTTTCCGGGGACAAGCTGCTGGGCGGCCCCCAGGCTGGAATTCTGGCAGGAAAAAAAGAATGGATCCGGAAAATGGAAACCCACCCTCTGATGCGTGCCCTTCGGCCGGATAAATGTACGATTGCTTTGCTGGCAGCATCCTTTCGGGAATATCTGGACGAAGATCAGGCAGTCAGAAACATCCCGGTGCTTCGGATGCTTTCCAGAAGCGGAGAGGAGCTGAAACAGCAGGCGGACATGGTCTGCAGCTATCTGAAAGAAGGGAATTTACAGGTAGCGGCAGAAGTATGCGAGAGCCGGAACATGGTGGGCGGAGGTGCACTTCCCTGTGAAATGCTTTCCGGTTATGCAGTGGTTCTGTCCTCCCGGCAGATGTCCTGTGAAATGCTGATGGAGAAGCTTCGAAAGCTTCCTGTACCGGTGATTGGCCATGTGAAAAATGAAAAGGTCTGGCTGGAGATGCGGACCATCATGCCGGAGGAAACGGAGCTTCTGAAAAGGGAACTGGAAGAAGCGGGAAAGTAAGAAAGTAAGAAAGTAAGAAAGAAGGGGGCTTCCCGTGTTGGGAAGCCCCTGAAATATCCCGCAGGATCTGAATTCTGGCGAACGCCTGTGGGAATCGAACCCACCAGGGATGCCTGAGACATCCCACGCCGGTTTTGAAGACCGGGGGGCACACCAGTTACCCAACGACGTCCATGATTAGTCTCTGAACGGACATGGCTGCTGTCCGGGACTTAAAATCCCGAGACATACAAGCAAAAATCCCATCGCCGCAGGCGATTTTAAATGGATTTTTGCTCGTAACTGTGAAGGTACTGAACAGTTACGTAAATTATAACAGCGGCGGGGAGATTTTTCCATTGTTTTTTCGGGTTGTATACAAAATTGGAACGTGTTATAATAAAAAACAAGTTCGTTGGTAGGCTATGGGGAACTTATGAATCCATTAAGGGGAAATATGGAGGTGTGAGAATGAACTTCGAAGATGTTCAGAAAATATCAAATGCTGCTGCGGCCAAAATTGGCCTGCTGCAGAAGAATTTCGGCAAATATTTTATGCGTGCTGTCATGGCAGGATTTTTTATCGTAGTTGCCATGATCTTCTCCAACGTTGTAGGAAATGTATTTTCCGCAGCGGAAGAGCCGGCATGGGGAAAATTCCTGGGAGCACTTGTATTTGCAATTGCGGTCCTTTTGATTTCCATGGTAGGAGGAGAACTCTTCACCGGAAATAACATGGTGATGGCTTTTGGCGCCTTTGATAAGAAGACCACCTGGGCAGATGCCGGAAAAGTGTGGGGAGTAAGCTATATCGGAAACTTCGTAGGATGTCTGATTCTGAGCCTGATTTTTGTCTGGGCCGGCGGAGCAGGAACCAAGGACTATTTTGCAGGTTTCATTAACAACAAGCTGACCATTCCTATGGGACAGATGTTCTTCCGTGCAGTGCTCTGCAACTTCTTCGTATGTCTTGGTGTTCTCTGTGGTATGAAGCTGAAAAGCGAAGCAGGCAGATTCCTGATGATCGTGATGTGTATTTCCGGCTTTGTTGTAAGCGGATTTGAACACTGCGTGGCAAACATGGGAATTTTTGTTACTGCTTTCTGCATGGTTCCGGGACTTTCTGTTGCAGCCATGTTAAAGAGTATGGTAATTGTTACATTAGGTAATATGGTGGGCGGTGCACTGCTTCTTGCATGGCCGCTCAGAAAGATGAGTGCAGACAATTAATGGGAAAATCGTTATACATAGCGGAAAAGCCCAGTGTGGCGCAGGAATTCGCCAGGGCTTTGAAAATCAACGGACAAAGACGTGATGGCTATCTGGAATCGGAAGATTCTGTGGTGACCTGGTGTGTTGGACACCTGGTCACCATGAGCTATCCGGAAAAATATGATATCAGGTATAAAAGGTGGAGTTTCGATACCCTGCCTTTTTTGCCTCGTGAATTCAAATATGAGGTGATTCCGGGGGTTCAGAAGCAGTTTGAAATTGTAAAAGGACTTTTGAACCGGCCGGATGTGGAAACGATTTATGTATGTACAGACTCCGGGCGGGAGGGAGAGTATATTTACCGTCTGGTTGCCCAGGAAGCCGGAGTAAAGGGAAAAAATCAGAAACGTGTGTGGATCGATTCCCAGACTGAGGAAGAAATTCTCAGAGGCATTCGTGAGGCAAAGGATCTTTCCGCCTATGATAATCTTTCTGCGTCTGCTTATCTCAGGGCAAAAGAGGATTATCTGATGGGAATCAACTTTTCCCGTGTGCTGACCCTTCGGTACGGAAATGTGGTTTCCGGCTATCTGAATACAAAATATCAGGCCATCTCCGTGGGACGCGTGATGACCTGTGTCCTTGGAATGGTGGTTCGCAGAGAACGGGAGATCCGTACATTTGTGAAAACACCATTTTATCGTGTGATGGCATCCATTGCCCTTGAGGGAGAACATTTTGAAGGAGAATGGCGTGCGGTGGAAGGCAACCACTATTTTCAGTCTCCTTATTTATATAAAGAAAACGGGTTCCGGAAAAGGGAGCATGCACAGGAGCTGATCGACAGGCTTTCCGGGCAGCCGCCCCTTACCTGCCGTGTGGAAAAGATCGAGCGGAAAAAAGAAAATAAAAATCCGCCTCTTCTTTTCAACCTGGCCGAGCTTCAGAATGTGTGTTCAAAACTGTTTAAGATCAGTCCGGATGAAACACTCCGAATCGTTCAGGAATTATATGAAAAAAAGCTGGTCACCTATCCCAGAACAGATGCACGTGTGCTTTCTACGGCGGTGGCAAAGGAGATTTATAAAAATATATCCGGCCTGAAGTCTTATGAGCCGGCAGGGGAAGCTGCAGCGGAGGCACTGGATCTGGGAGTCTGGAAGAGCATTGCAAAAACGAGATACGTCAATGACAAACAGATCACCGATCATTATGCGATTATTCCCACAGGGCAGGGTCTTGGCGCACTTCGCAGTGTGTCTCAGACGGCTCAGCGGGTGTATGAAACCATTGTCCGGCGTTTCCTCTGTATTTTTTATCCTCCGGCGGTTTACCAGAAGGTGAGCCTGGCGGTAAAGATGCAGGAGGAATCCTTCTTTTCCTCCTTTAAGGTCCTGCTGGAAGAAGGATATCTGAAAATTGCCGCCAATTCTTTTGCCAGAAAAAATGCTTCGCAGCCGGCCTCCGGTGAAGGGGAAAAAGGGACGCAGGAGGAAGAGGTTGCCTGTGATGCAAATCTTCTTGCTGCATTGCAGAAACTGAAAAAGGGTGATATACTTTCGGTGGACGGTTTCACGATCCGGGAAGGAGAGACATCTCCGCCAAAACGATACAATTCCGGTTCCATGATTCTTGCCATGGAGAATGCCGGACAGCTTATCGAAGACGAGGAACTTCGTGCTCAGATTAAGGGAAGCGGCATTGGCACCAGTGCAACCCGGGCAGAAATTCTGAAAAAACTGTTTACGATCAAATATCTTTCTCTGAACAAGAAGACGCAGGTAATCACACCTACTCTTCTGGGGGAAATGATTTTTGATGTGGTGAACTGTTCCATTCGCCAGCTGTTAAATCCCGAACTGACGGCAAGCTGGGAAAAGGGACTGACTTATGTGGCGGAGGGAAGCATTACTTCCCAGGAGTATATGGATAAGCTGGAGCATTTTGTAAGGGTTCGGACCAATCAGGTGGCGGACAGCAATTTCCAGTATTCCCTGCGGCAGTTTTTTGATGCGGCAGCACAATTTTACAAAAAACCGGCATCCACAGAAAAAAGGAGGAGACAACAATGATAAAAGATTATACGATTGCAGAGCTTCTTGATCTCAATGAGACGATTGCAGCAGAACTTTTTGACGGAAAGACCTACCCCTGGGAAGTTCTTCCGGAAATCGGTGATTTTATTGTGAAGCTTGGAAAGACACTGGATCCTGAAGAATACGAGTACCGAGAAGGAGATATCTGGATTGCGAAAACGGCAAAGGTGGCTCCTACTGCCAGCATTACAGGTCCTGCGATCATCGGAAAGGACGCAGAGATCCGTCACTGCGCATTTATCCGCGGCAAGGCGATCGTTGGAGAAGGTGCCGTTGTGGGCAATTCCACCGAACTGAAAAATGTGGTTCTTTTCAATAAAGTTCAGGTTCCTCATTATAATTATGTGGGTGATTCTGTGCTGGGCTACAAAGCTCACATGGGTGCTGGATCGATCTGCTCCAATGTAAAATCAGATAAAAAGCTGGTCGTTGTTAAGGATGGAGAGGATGCCATAGAGACCAGAATCAAGAAGTTTGGTGCCATGCTGGGCGATAACGTGGAAGTCGGCTGCGGATCCGTGCTGAATCCGGGTTCCGTAATCGGAAGAGGTGCTCACATTTATCCGCTTTCTCCGGTAAGGGGCTGTGTTCCGGCAAATCATATTTATAAAAATAAAGATGAGATCATACCGATCCAATCATGAGAGCATACAAAATAAAAGGACACCGGGAGCAGTCCCGGTGTCCTTTCGTTACAGGTCAGAGTACAGGAAAGAAATAACGGCGTATCAGTACAAGAACGGTGATGTGTACAGGGTAAAAGGCGTAGAACAGATATTTTGTCCACTTTCCCTGAATGAAGCCGCGTTTGCCGTTGTACATATTGATAGAGATAAAGGCAAAGCAGGCCTTCCATTCGTAATAGAGCCAGCAGCTTCCCACAATGGCCTGTGCAGGCTTGTCCATACGGAGAAGATAGAGAAGAATAATAAAAATAAAACCGCGCCAGCCATAATCCGCATTGAACTTTATGGAAATCAGCAAAAGAGCCAGGACACAAAGAAACTGTTTCTGCTGATTTTCCCAGAAGTATTCAAGAGCCCAGATTGCAAGATATCCCAGAAACAGGGTGAAAAATACATTTTGTTTTTCTGCCCGCCAGGTGTTCGTATGCATATAATTCCAGGGGATTTCAGAAATCAGTGCGAAGAGAAGGAGATTTCTGGCGTATTTAAACCGGTTTCTGGTATGCAGAAACCCTTCGATCAGAAGGAAACAGAAAATGGGAAAGGCTACCCGTCCGATATCTCTGCAGACCCGATAGAGGGTATATCCCTTTCCGTTTAAATAGAAAAGGGTCTGATTTGCCGGAGCGTAGGACTGAAGAAGAATGCAGGCCGTGTGATCTATGAGCATGGTGATCATGGCGATCATTTTCAGTGCACTGCCGCTTAAAATCTGCAATTTTTCCGGAAAAACAGAAGCCGGAAGTTTTTTTTCCATGGTTTTGAACCTCCCTGATAAATTCTTTTTTTATTATAGCATGGGGCAGAAGGAAAAACTATGGAAAACTGTAATAGAATTTACAAATAGAAAGACTACTTTACATTGCTTTTTCACTGTGATATAGTAAAGGAGCATATTTCGGCAGGTTTTTTCGGAAAAAATGGAAGTCTTTTCCGGGAAAGCCTGTGAAAATCTGGAGGAAAAAATGGTAAAAAGATGGAAAGTACAGTTTCCGGTACCTTCCGGAATGGAAGAAAGAACCGCATATATTTATCTGCCCGATTCCTATGAACGGGACAGAGAAAAAAGATATCCGGTGCTTTATATGTTCGACGGACACAATGTGTTTTTTGACTCGGACGCAACATACGGAAAATGCTGGGGAATGAAAGAATATCTGGATCAGCATGAAACAGAGCTGATCGTAGCTGCAGTAGAGTGTAATCACAGTCCGGACCATGGACGGCTGAAGGAATACTCGCCCTTCGATTTTGATGATCCCGGACTGGGAAGTATCCCGGGACTGGGACAGACAACCATGGAGTGGATGATTGATTCCTTTAAAGCAGAGATCGACAGAGATTACAGGACCTTGCCGGATCGGAAGCACACGTATATTGCGGGCAGTTCCATGGGCGGTCTGATGACTCTTTATGCCGTACTGAATTATAATCAGGTTTTTTCCAGGGGAGCCGCTTTGTCTCCTTCCCTGTGGACCTCACCATCGGGGCTGGAAAAACTGATCCGGACCAGTAAAATTGAAAAAGATACAGTGCTCTATCTGGATTATGGTTCCAGAGAGCTGTCCTTCCACAGCGGAATGGCAAAACTCTTTTCCGGGATCACATCGCTTCTGATCAGGAAAAAAGTGATGGTGGAAAGCCGGATCGTTCCCGGCGGAAATCATTGTGAAGCAAGCTGGGAAAAGCAGATCCCGTTTTTTATGGATGCATTGCTTTATGAATAAAACAGACGGAAGGAAGGAGTGAAAAGGAATGGAAGTACAGTATGTACGACAGTACAGCCCGGCGCTTGGACGTGATATGGAATGTAAGATCTACGGACATGGAGGAAGACCGGTTCTGTATATCCCCTGTCAGGATGGAAGATTTTTTGATTTTGAAAATTTTAAGATGACCGATGCATGGGCTCCGTTTATCGATTCCGGGCAGGTCATGGTATTTTCCATTGATACCATCGATCAGGAAACATGGTCAAATACTCATGGGGATCCTTACTGGAGGATTCGCCGTTATGAGCAGTGGATCACCTATATTACCGATGAACTGGTACCCTATATGCGGGAGATGGTGAACGAACGCAACGGCTGGACCGGATATCCGGGAGTGATGGTGTTTGGCTGCAGTCTGGGAGCAACCCATGCAGCAAATCTTTATTTCCGAAGACCGGATCTTTTTGACCGGCTGCTGGCGTTAAGCGGAATTTATTCCGCAGAATACGGATTCGGACATTATATGGATGATGTGGTTTATCAGAATTCCATCATCCATTATATGGGGGGCATGCCGCTGTCGCATCCATATATACCATTATACAATCTGAAAAAGGCAGTCATCTGTGTGGGACTGGGTCCCTGGGAGCTGCCGGATTCCACCAGGGAACTGGACGGGATTCTCCGAAGCAAGGGAATCAACGCCTGGGTGGATTACTGGGGAACGGATTGTGCGCACGAGTGGTATTGGTGGTACAAACAGGTGGAATACTTTGTTCCATATCTGCTGGAACAGCAGAAGGATGACGATCAGCAATGATTGAACTCCGGCAGATGGACAGAAGAGATGTCATGACCTGCATAGATTTTACAGAAGAGGAGAGAGAAAAGTATGAAAAATTTTGTGTTTATTTCCCCGAATTTCCCTGCAAATTACTGGCTTTTCTGCCGGGAATTAAAGAAAAACGGACTGAATGTACTGGGAATTGGAGACCAGCCTTATCATGAGCTTTCTGAGGATCTGAAAAACAGCCTGAATGAATATTATAAGGTCAGCAATCTGGAAAATGAAGATGAAGTGTACCGCGCTGTTGCATTTCTGATCTTTAAGTACGGAAGGATCGACTGGCTGGAATCCAACAATGAATACTGGCTGGAACGTGATGCAAAGCTTCGTACGGACTTTAACATCAAAAGCGGCTTCCAGGTAAAGGATATTCCGCGGATCAAGTTTAAATCCAAAATGAAGGAATATTACAGAAAAACAGGTACGCCTGTAGCCCGCTATCATCTGGTGGATAATATGGATCACACCAGAGCATTTATTGCAGAAGTGGGATATCCGGTGGTGGCAAAACCGGATAACGGCGTAGGTGCGTCTCATACTTTTAAGATTGAAAATGACAGGCAGTTAGAGGAATTTTTTGTGGAAAAAGAAAACGGAACCAAATATATCATGGAGGAATTTGTCAACGGTGAAGTGAATTCCTACGATGCGATTATTGATTCCCATGGAAATCCGATTTTTGAAACAGGTAATGTAACCCCGGTTTCGATCATGGACATTGTCAATAATGAGGATGATTCCATTTTTTATATACTCAAAAATCTGCCGGAAGATACCAGAGCACTGGGCCGTACGACGGTCAAAAGCTTTGGCGTGAAAAGCCGGTTTGTTCACTTTGAATTTTTCCGTCTTCTGAAGGATCAGCAGGGACTGGGCAAAAAGGGTGATCTGATCGCGCTGGAAGTCAATATGCGTCCAAGCGGAGGCGTATCTCCGGATATGATGGATTTTGCCCATTCCACGGATGTTTATAAGATCTGGGCAGATATGATCGCTTTTGATAAAACAGAACTGAAGCCGAAGGAAGAGGCATACTGCGCATTTGTGGGACTCAGGGACAATCGGGAGTACAGGCTTGGCCGTGAGGATATCATGGAGCGCTATGGTGCCAATATCCGGATGGCGGAGAGAATCCCGGATGCTCTTTCCGGAGCCATGGGAAATCAGATGTATCTTGCAACCTTCCCGCACCGGAAAGAACTGGAAGCTTTTTACAGTGATGTCCTGGCACGCAAGGAATAGGCTTACAGATTTTCGTCAGGAATACCAATTATACTCATAATTTTTTACAAAATATGACTGGACGAAATTCACATTTTATGAGAAAATAACCGTAGGTTGTTTTTACAACATCATAAGTACATATATACTTGAAAGGAGTTTTAAAATGATTTATTCACGCGAAGTAGAAGAAATGTGC
>CAMBYR010000060.1 GCA_945872375.1 uncultured Blautia sp.
GTCATCCATGACCACAGGGGCCATGGGAAAAGTGTGAGAAATCAGCAGGATCTTGGCTATATGTATGAAGGCGGTGCAAAAGCCATGCTGAAGGACATGGAAACCATGAATCGTTCCGTGCGGGAGCATTATCCGGAGCTTCCCCTGATTTTAATGGGACACAGTATGGGATCGCTTGCAGTAAGGGCCTTTGCGGCAGAGCATGATGACAAAATGGATATGCTGATCGTCTGCGGATCACCCAGCAAAAATCCGGCCAGGTCTTTTGGGGAGCTGACTGCAAAGGTGGAAAAAGCAGTTCGTGGGGGACGTCACAGAAGCCATCTTCTGGAAACGCTGTCATTCAGCTCTTATGTGGCTCCCTTCCGGAAAGAGCATAATAAAAATGCCTGGATCTGTTCGGATCCTGAGGTCTACCTGGAATATGACCGTTCTCCGCTCTGCGGTTTCACCTTTACGGATGACGGCTATCTGGCACTCTTTGAACTGATGAAGCGGGCATACGATACGGGGAAATGGCACTGCACCAATCCTGATATGCCGGTCCTGTTCATCGGGGGAGCGGAAGATCCCTGTATCGGAGGTCCGGCTAAATATGCAAAAGCAGTGCAGGCCATGAGACGGGCCGGTTATCGGGATGTGAAGGGAAAGCTGTACCGGGGAATGCGCCACGAGATCCTGAATGAAAAAGAGAAAGAAAAAGTATATCACGATATCGTGATTTATATGGAAAAGAAAGGCTTTTGAGAGTATAGAGAAGCAGTTTCCGTGCATACTATTACAAAATACATGTAGCAGCCGGATATTCTTCCGGTGATTTCATGAATTCTGTACAGGCAGAAGAAAGATACCGGAAAGGAGCAGACAGTATGTACAGAAATGGAGTGATTCTCCTGATCGTCCTTTTTTGTGTGGCATGTTTGATAAGCTGCGGAAAAAAGGAAGTGTCGGAGCCTGAAAAAAGTGAATTTGTCAGAATAGAAACCGGGGAGAACTCTCCGGTTTTTATGCATATTTCATAAAATCTTAAGTTTTAAAGAATTCCTTTGGAAAATATTGACCAAAGAAATGTGGATTGGTATAATAAAAAGACTGGGATTATAATAATCCCTTTATACATGATATTATTGACACACGGAGGAGAAGGACATGAGAGCCAGTGGTATTTTACTTCCGATTTCCAGTTTGCCGTCAGAATATGGAATCGGATGTTTTTCAAAGGAAGCGTATGAATTTGCAGATCAGTTAGTGGAGGCAGGCCAGAGATACTGGCAGATTCTGCCCCTTGGACCAACAGGATACGGTGATTCCCCCTACCAGTCTTTTTCCACATTTGCCGGAAATCCTTATTTTATCGATCTGAAAGAGCTGATTGAAGAAGGCCTTCTTACGGAGCAGGAATGCAGGGAATGTGATTGGGGAGATACAGAAAGCTATGTGGATTACGCGAAATTATATGAATCCCGTTTTAAACTTCTTCGCCTTGCCTTTGAGAGGTGGAGCGGAGATGATGAGCAGGAATATCAGGATTTTCTGAAAAAAAACAGCGACTGGCTGGAGGATTACTGCCTGTATATGGCTATCAAAAATGATCTGGGAGGCATCGGCTGGCTGGATTGGCCGGAGGAACTGAAGAGCCGTCAGCCGGAGGCTATGCAGGAGGCAAAGGTACGTCTGGCAGAGGAGATTCGATTTTATAATTTCCAGCAGTACTGGTTCGCAAAACAGTGGAGCAGACTGAAAGCATATGTAAATAAAAAAGGCATTCAGATCATCGGAGATGTGCCGATCTATGTGGCATTCGACAGTGCAGATACCTGGGCAGATCCCAAACTGTTCCAGTTTGACGAAGATCTTACGCCTGTTTCTGTAGCAGGATGTCCGCCGGATGCGTTTTCCTCTACCGGACAGCTTTGGGGAAATCCCCTTTACAACTGGTCCTATCATAAAAAGACAGGATATGAGTGGTGGATTCGCAGAATGACACATTCCAAGGAACGGTATGATGTGGCGAGAATCGATCATTTTCGCGGATTTGATGAGTATTATGCGATTCCGTATGGCTCTGAGACAGCAGAGAATGGCGAATGGGAGAAAGGTCCCGGAAATACTCTGTTTGATGTGCTGAAGGAGCAGGTGGAGGACCTGAATGTGATTGCAGAGGATCTTGGAATCCTTACGGATACGGTTGTGGACATGCTGGAGGAAAGTGGTTTTCCGGGAATGAAGGTTCTGCAGTTTGCCTTTGACAGTTCTGAAAACAGCACGTATCTTCCTCACAAATATGAAAAGAACTGTGTGGTTTATACAGGTACCCATGACAATGAAACAACAAAGGGATGGCTGGAAAATCTTCACGGCCATGATGAGACCTTTGTCAGGGAATATATCAACTGCTATGACAAGCCGGTCAATGACTGTGTATGGGGCCTGATAAGGACTGCCATGGCAAGTGTGGCGGATCTGGCTGTTATTCCGGTGCAGGATTACCTTTGTCTTGGAAACGAAGCGCGGATGAATACGCCGGCTACACTGGGGGATAACTGGAAATGGCGTCTGACGAAAGGACAGATTTCAGAGATAACGCTTTACCATATTCGGGAACTGACAAGAATTTACGGAAGAAATCCGCTGACGGAAATTGAGGAGGAAATGCCCGAAACAACAGAGGAAACAGAGACAGCAGAAGAGACGGCGGAGTGTGTGTGATCAGAAAGGAAGCAGTGGAATGGAAGAACAAAAGAAGGAAGAACTTGAGGAACAGAAAACGGATGCAGGAAAAGGCGGCAGGAAAGATGGGACTGTACCGGGCAGAAGCCTGATGCTGATGCTGCTTGCCGGTCTTTATCTCGTTTATACGGGATATACCCTGTGCAAAAATGTTCTTGACGGAGCAGAGGGCTCCGGATGGGGATTTTTTGCGGCAGGAGCTATTTTTATAGTGTTTGGAGCAGGGATGCTGATTCAGGCACTGAAAGGATACAATGCCAGGGCCCGTGCAGATCGGGAGGCACAGGCAGAGGAAGAAACCCCGGAAGAGGAGCCCCTTCCAACACCGGAACAACAGGAGAAAACACCGAAAATGTCCATTTCAGAACGCGCCAGACTGGTAAACTCGTCGGAAGAGGAGGATGACGCGGAAGAGGAGGAGCTTTCCTGATATTCTGTAAAAACAGCCCATGATCAGTGAGCCGCGGAAAGTGCGGCGCATGATCATGGGCTGAATATTTATGCTGCTGTTCACAGGCAGCATAGTTATCTCCGGCGTCTGCGTTTTCGCCGGGAACGGGCATCTGGATTATGGAGAGCAGACCAGCAGAATGCCTGTACCAGAAGGATTCCGACAAATACTCCGATGCTGTCAATTCCTACATCCTTTACGGATGGTCCGCGGCCTGCCACAAAGGATTGATGATATTCATCCAGTCCGGCAAATCCCACACAGAGGATTCCGGCCAGAAGCATCAGCCATATTCCCCGGACACCATAGACATACAGGGGAAAGGAAACCGCAATGGCAAGAAGAAAATATTCTGTCATATGGGCGCATTTCCGTACATAATACTGGATGCCATAGGCTTCACTGCTAAGCTGATGATCCGTTTTTCCTTCGTTCAGAACCTCATTTTTGATTTCTACGATCTGATAGCTGACTTCGTAGCTTAAATTCCCGGACACCTCCCCGGTCTGGGCTGAAAATGCATAGATCAGATACATCATCAGAAGTGCTGGCAGAAATGACAGAGGTTTTAATAAAAATATAATTAGTTTTTTCATGGGTTCTAATATAGCATGCCGCAGATTTTTTGTAAAGAACGGATTTTGTCCCCTAGTACATCGTTCGCAAAAATTCGGTCTAGTTATTTAAGATACGATGTACTAGTCTTGCGAAAATGCTGTGTCAATGATATACTGGTATAACCTGAGTGCGGAACGGGACGCAAGAGGTTCCCTGCTTTACAGAGAAATGGAAGCCCGGTCCGCAGCAATGTTTCACAGTATGAGAGAAATGGAGGGAATGTGCAATGAGTTATGCAGATCATGTATTTATAGAAATGTGCAAAGATATCCTTGCCACAGGTACAAGTACGGAAGGAGAAAAGGTTCGCCCGGTGTGGCCGGACGGAACACCTGCGTATACGATCAAGAAATTCGGAGTTGTGAACCGCTATGACCTGAGAAAGGAATTTCCTGCGATGACTCTGAGAAAAACAGCTCTGAAAAGCGCCATGGATGAAATCCTCTGGATCTGGCAGAAAAAATCCAATAATATTCACGAGCTTCACAGCCACATCTGGGACAGCTGGGCGGATGAGGAAGGTTCCATCGGAAAAGCGTATGGCTATCAGCTTGGCGTAAAGCATCAATATAAAGAGGGGGAAATGGATCAGGTGGATCGTGTGCTTTACGATCTGAAGCACAATCCCTACAGCCGCCGGATCATGACCAATATTTATGTTCATCAGGATCTTCATGAGATGCATCTTTATCCCTGTGCTTATTCCATGACATTTAATGTGACAAAGGAACCGGGAAAGGACAGACTTACCCTGAATGCCATTCTGAATCAGCGTTCTCAGGATATTCTGACGGCAAATAACTGGAATGTATGTCAGTATGCGCTGCTTTTGATGATGTTTGCCCAGGTATCGGATATGGAGGCCGGAGAACTGCTTCATGTGGTGGCAGACTGCCACATTTATGACCGCCATATTCCGCTGGTAGAGGAACTGATCACCAGAACACCTTACCCGGCACCTGTTGTGAAGCTGAATCCGGAAGTGAAGGACTTTTATCAGTTTACCACAGACGACCTGATCGTAGAAAACTATGAGACATGGCCGCAGATTAAGAATATACCGGTTGCCATCTGAGAGAAAAGGAGTGCATGAAATGAATATTATCGTTGCAGTAGACAAAAACTGGGCCATCGGCAAGGAAAATCATCTGCTGGTAAGTATTCCGGCTGATATGAAGCTGTTTCGTCAGGAAACCATGGGAAAGGTCGTTGTCATGGGAAGAAAGACCCTGGAAAGCTTTCCAAACGGGCTTCCTCTGAAAAACAGGACGAATATTATTCTGACGGGCAATCAGAATTATAAGGTTAAGGGGGCCACGGTGCTCCACAGCGTAGAGGAAGTGCTGGAAGAGATCCGGAAATATCCGTCCGATCAGGTATACTGTATCGGCGGAGACAGTGTATACAGGCAGTTCCTTCCCTATTGTGATACGGCACACATCACAAAGATTGATTTTGCCTATGAGGCAGACAGCTATTTCCCGAATCTGGATGAGATGCCGGAGTGGGAAATCACAGCAGAAAGCGAAGAACAGACTTATTTTGACCTGGAATATCAGTTCGTAAAATACGAGAGAAAAAAATAATCCCGCTTGTCTTAGGGACACGAAGAAAAGAAAAAGCGCTTCTTCTGAAATACATGCATTTCAGGAGAAGCGCTTTTGTCACTGAATCACAGATTTAATAAGAAACAGTTACTATTCGATCACTTTCAGCCAGCCTTCCGGAGCTTCCAGACGTCCCATCTGAATTCCGGTAAGAGTTTCATACAGCTTTTTGGTGACAGGTCCCATTTCGGTCATGCCGCTTGGGAAGCAGATTTCCTTGCCGTGGTCAACAATTTTGCCGACAGGAGAGATAACTGCTGCAGTACCGCAAAGACCGCACTCCGCGAAGTCTTTTACTTCGTCGAAGTAGATTTCTCTTTCTTCAGCTTCCAGTCCAAGATATTCCTTTGCCACATAGATCAGAGAGCGTCTGGTGATGGACGGAAGAATACTGTCGGATTTCGGGGTAACTACTTTGTTGTCTTTTGTTACAAAGAGGAAGTTTGCTCCACCGGTTTCTTCAACCTTTGTACGGGTTGCAGCATCCAGATACATATTTTCATCAAAGCCCTGTTTGTGAGCATCTACGATTGCGTGAAGACTCATGGCATAGTTCAGACCTGCTTTGATATGACCGGTTCCGTGAGGTGCGGCACGGTCAAAATCGCTGACACGGATCGTCAGAGGTTTTACGCCGCCCTTGAAGTAGGGTCCTACCGGAGTAGTAAATACGCGGAACTGATATTCATCAGCCGGTTTTACACCGATTACAGGGTTGGTACCGAACATGTAAGGACGAACATACAGAGTAGCACCGGAGCCGTAGGGCGGAACGTAAGCTGCGTTTGCCTTGATGGTCTGAACAACTGCTTCTACGAAACGATCCTGCGGGAAGACAGGCATTTCCAGTCTTTTTGCGGAATTTTCCATACGCTCTGCGTTCAGGTCAGGACGGAAGGTAACAATGCGTCCGTCTTCGGTGGTGTATGCCTTCATACCCTCGAATACAGTCTGCGCATACTGAAGAACACCGGCACATTCATTGATCACAACCTGATCATCAGTGGTAAGAGTTCCTTCATCCCATGCGCCGTCTTTAAAATTTGATACAAAACGATAATCTGTCTTTAAATAGCCGAAACCAAGATTGGCCCAGTCAATGTTCTTTTTTTCCATAAATTTTCTCCTCCAATCGCACTTTGATTATCTTCCTACCATTTTAAAACTTTTGCTTTATAACTGCAATGAAAAAATGCGCTTTTTTTCCATTTTTTTAAAAGGGAAGGAACGGATTTCTCTGTAAACTACAGGATGCTTCTCTTGTAATTTTGTTATGTTTTCGCTATAATAAAAAAGAGTATATGCAACAAAGACATCATGGGAGGAAAAGATGGACGATTGGCACTACAATGGAATAGAGGATCTTGAGAAAATTGGAAATAAAGTGCAGAATATCATAGAAGATGCAATCGATTCCCAGAATTATCAGAAGCTGAGTCAGACGATCAGCCAGGCAGTAAATAACAGTATTCGACAGTACCAGGACGGGCTGGAACAGGGAAGAAGAGAAGAAGCACGCCGCCAGCGAAGAAGTGATGACAGGAGTCAGTTCACCGGGCCGGTATCCAGACGGGCGTCAGAACGGGTGTGCAGACCGGATTTCACACGGACCGGGCAGGTGGTGGAAAGCTGGGAGACAAAGCCGGAGCTTTACCGGAACCCAAACGGTCAGAGGGTAAAGCATATTTTGAAAACCGTCTTCGGCGGTATCCTTACAGGAAGTGCAGGCATCTGTCTTCTGTCCGTCGGGCTGATTCAGATGATCATGGGACAATATATGATTCCGTTTGATATTGTGATGGCTGCGCTGACCGGTGTCGGGGCAGGGATGCTGGCATCCGGATGCAGCGGTCTGGGACGTATCGGACGATATAAAAAATATGTGAAGGCACTGGGAACGCATACTTACGTGAGCCTGGAGATGCTTTCCAGGGCCGTGCAGAAACCGGTGAAATATGTTCGTCGTGACATTCAGAAAATGATCAGCAGCGGCTGGTTTCTGGAGGGACATGTGGACAAACAGGAGACCTGTCTGATTACGGATCATGCGACCTATCATCAGTATGAAGAATCACAGAAGCAGCTTGAAATGAGAAAAGAGCAGGAAGCACGCCTGGAGCAGGAGAAAAAGGTTCAGGAAGAGGCAAAAAGGGCTGCCAGAGAAAAGACAGCGCCGGAAGTGCAGGAGGTTCTTGATAAGGGAAATGAATACCTGAGAAAGATCCGCGCCAGCAATGACGCGATTCCGGGAGAGGAAATCTCGGCAAAAATCGATAAAATGGAGCAGATCGTCAGACGGATCTTTGACCGTGCGGAAAAACATCCGGAGATCATTCCGGATCTCAAGCGTCTGATGGATTATTATCTGCCTATGACGGTGAAGCTCCTGGATGCCTCTGAGGATATGGATAAACAGCCTGTTCAGGGAGAAAATATCGTGAGTGCCAAAACGGAGATCGAGCAGACACTGGATACACTGAACGATGCTTTTGCCAGACTTCTGGATTCTGTTTTCCAGGATGTGGCGTGGGATGTTTCCAGTGATATTTCCGTACTGCACACGATGCTTGCCCAGGAGGGACTTACCGGTAGTGATTTCACGCCGGAAAACAGAAGCAAGTGATGGAATACTGCAGATTATGATAAAAGGAGAAAAACTATGACAGAGGAATTTAAGGATTTTGCAGAGGCGCCGGTACTGACCCTGGAGCCCGAGATTGAAGAGCCCAAACAGAGCCCGGCAGTGGTAATGGAACCGAAGCCGGAAATGGATCCTGTCCAGAAGGAGATGGCTCAGACCGTACTGACACCGCAGGAACAGAAAATGGTGGATGATTTTGCCGGGAAAATTGACATTGAGAACACCAATCAGGTTCTGCAGTATGGTGCGGGAACTCAGAAAAAAATGGCGGATTTCTCCGACCAGGCACTGGCAAATGTCCGCGCACAGGATCTGGGAGAAGTGGGAGATCTGATCTCCAGTGTTGTGACAGAGCTGAAGGGATTCGACGCAGAAGAAGAGAAGGGCCTGTTCGGCTTTTTCAAGAAACAGTCCAATAAACTGGAAACACTGAAAAACCGTTATGACAAGGCGGAAGCAAATGTGGAAAAGATTACAGATTCTCTGCAGAAACACCAGATGCGTCTGATGAAGGATTCCGCCATGATGGACAGAATGTATCAGCAGAATCTGACATATTTTAAGGAACTTTCCATGTATATTCTTGCCGGAAAGAAGAAGCTTGCGGATGTGCGAAGCGGCAAACTCATGGAACTGGAAAATAAAGCGAGATTAAGCGGACTTCCGGAGGATGCTCAGGCAGCAAAAGATCTGGATGAAAAATGCAACCGTTTTGAGAAAAAGATCCATGATCTGGAGCTTACCAGAATGATTTCCCTGCAGACAGCGCCGCAGATCCGTCTGGTGCAGAACAATGATACCATGATGGTGGAAAAGATTCAGACGACCATTGTCAATACGATCCCGCTGTGGAAAAGCCAGATGGTTCTGGCTCTCGGAATTGCGCATTCCACAGAGGCGGCAGAAGCACAGCGTCAGGTAACCGATGTGACCAATGCTCTTCTCCGCAAAAATGCAGAGGCTCTTCATATGGCTTCTGTGGAAACGGCGAAGGAGTCCGAACGCGGAATCGTGGATATGGAAACACTGAAAAAGACCAATGCGGATCTGATCGCAACATTGGATGATGTGCTGAAAATTCAGAGCGAAGGACGTCAGAAACGTCAGGCAGCAGAAGCAGAAATGGCACGTATGGAAAGCGATCTGAAAAATAAGCTTCTTCAGATCAGCCATTGATTTATAAAATTCCCGCTGACAGAGAAAAAGATTCAGGGGACTATCTTTCAGCAGAATCGACAGCGGAAACCTGGAAACAGTTTCCGCTGTTTATCAGTTTCGGGAAAAAGTGTGACAGCAGTAAAGCAACCGGAAAAAAACGGAAAGCTATGAAATCAGAAAGTATCGGAGGAACGATAATGTATAGAGATCATACGAAAGTCATTCAGATCGGAGACCGAAAAATCGGAGGAGGGAATCCCATTCTGATCCAGTCAATGACCAATACAAAAACGGAAGACGTGGCAGCCACAGTCGGGCAGATTCTGTCTCTGGAGAAAGCCGGATGTGAAATTATCCGCTGTGCTGTTCCTACAATGGAGGCTGCAAAAGCGCTGAAGGAAATCAAAAAACAGATTCATATTCCTCTGGTGGCGGATATTCATTTTGATTATCGCCTTGCCATCGCTGCCATAGAAAACGGAGCGGATAAAATTCGGATCAATCCGGGAAATATCGGAAGCACAGAAAGGATCCGGGCTGTTGTAGAGGCGGCAAAAGAACGAAAGATTCCGATTCGTGTAGGTGTCAACAGAGGTTCTGTGGTGTAGTTGCTGTTGTTAATTTTTGTTGGTTTGTCATATGAA
>CAMBYR010000061.1 GCA_945872375.1 uncultured Blautia sp.
GATACTTTTCCGGTCCGTTTTCCAGATACAGATCCAGATATTTTCGGTATATTTCCGTCACGCCTGCCGTATACCGGGGCTGCTTCATCCTTCCTTCAATTTTCAGGGACATCACACCAGCCTCCAGAATTTCCGGAAGGATATCAATGGTACAGATGTCCTTCAGGCTCAGAGGGCAGACCTGATCCCCTTCCAGCTTCTGCGGATGAAGCCCTGTACGGTATGGGAGACGGCAGGGCTGGGCGCAGCGTCCACGGTTGCCGCTTCTGCCTCCCAGAAGGCTGCTCATCAGACACTGTCCGGAAAAGCTGTAGCAAAGAGCCCCATGGATGAATGCCTCGATTTCGATGGGGGAAGCCTCATGCATGGCACGGATTTCCTGCAGACTCAGTTCTCTTGCCGTGACCACTCTGCTTAAGCCCTGCTGTTCCAGAAATTTCATTCCCTCCGGGCCTGTTACCGTCATCTGGGTACTGGCATGAATGGGCAGTTCCGGAAAATTTCTCCGGATAAATCGAAGTACTCCCATATCCTGAACGATTACGGCATCCAGGCCGGCCTCGTAATATGGCTTTAGATAATCAAAAAGCTGTTCCTTCAGTTCTCTGTTTTTCAGCAGGGTATTGACTGTCAGATAAAGCTTTTTTCCGTGAATATGAGCTGTGCGGATCGCTGTCAGAAGCTCTTCCTTTCCAAAGTTCTGTGCGTAGGCACGGGCACCAAAGGCTGCGCCGCCCACATAGACCGCATCTGCTCCTGCACCCAGGGCTGCCTCAAAGCTTTCGTAGGAGCCCGCCGGCGCCAGAAGCTCTGTTTTCTGATGAATCATACGATTTTTTCTGGTATTCGGCATAATCGTCAAATCCTTTCTCAAGCAGACATCTCTGCTTATTCAGACGTTTCTATCCGATCAACATAATCGAAGATAAAAAAGAGGAATCACCGAAGCAATCCCCCTTCCTTTCACTTTAGCAGATCTTCCAATTCTTTTTCCAGTTCCAGTATCTTTTTTTCCATGACACTGTTCTGTTCCTGTGCTTCCTTCTCACGTTTCTGTGCCTCTTCAATCTGCATCCGGAGAGAAATCAGCTCATGTTTCAGTCCATACATTTCCTGATCCTTCTGCTGAAGATCCTGTTCAAAAATCTCTGCCTGTTTTTTTGCCTTAAAATAGTCATCTGTAATATTCAGGCTCAGCAGTGTGTGCTTGGTTTCCATAGGCTGCCTGGAATATCCCGGCATCGCACTCAGTTCGGAAATTTTATTATTCATATAGGATGCCACCTTCTGGAAATATTCCTCAGATTCATAGCCTCCCAAGGTAATGATCTTACCTCCTATCACTACCTGTGCCGTGTTCTTGACTGCCATAGTAAAGCCTCCTGTATTTTATCGAATGGTTCTGTCATTTCATATATTCTTCTTATGATCCTAATGTCTTTCATCCATTATAATCGAATTTTGTAGAAAAGTATAGGATTTTTTTTCTTACTTTTCCGGCATCTCGTAACCAAGATGGGAAAACGCCAGAGGAGAAGCCACTCTTCCCCTTGGTGTCCGGTGAAGAAATCCGTTCTGAAGAAGGTATGGTTCATACACATCCTCCAGTGTTCCGGCGTCTTCTCCGATGGCCGCAGCCAGCGTCTCCAGGCCTACAGGGCCTCCTTTAAAGGAGGTGATCATAGTCTTTAAAATCAGCCTGTCCACCTTGTCAAGTCCGTACTGATCCACTTCCAGAAGATCCAGGGCAAAGGAAGCCACCTCATAAGTGATCCTGCCGTCATACTTCACCTGCGCAAAATCACGGACACGTTTCAGCAGACGATTTGCCAGCCGCGGCGTTCCCCTGGAACGCTTGGCGATCTCTGCCGCTCCCTTTGGATCGATCTCCACGCCCAGCACCTGGGCAGAACGGATGACGATAGTCTGAAGCTCTTTCTGATTGTAGAATTCCAGATGATGGGTCACACCAAACCGGTCTCTTAACGGTGCAGACAGCAGGCCTGCCCTTGTGGTGGCCCCCACCAGTGTAAACCTCGGAAGATCCAGACGGATCGAACGGGCCGATGCCCCTTTTCCGATCATAATGTCTATGGCAAAGTCCTCCATGGCAGGATAAAGCACCTCCTCTACCTGACGGTTCAGGCGGTGGATCTCATCCACAAAAAGCACATCCCCTTCCTGAAGGTTGTTGAGAATGGCCGCCATCTCTCCCGGCTTTTCAATCGCCGGACCGGAGGTCACCTTCATGTGCACTCCCATTTCATTGGCAATGATGCCGGAAAGCGTGGTTTTTCCCAGACCGGGCGGGCCATAAAACAGCACATGATCCAGCGCGTCATGGCGCTGTTTGGCTGCCTCAATATAGACACGCAGCGTTTTTTTCAGTTTTTCCTGGCCGATGTATTCATCCAGGCTCTGCGGGCGCAGAGACCCTTCCAGAGAAAAATCCTCCTCTGTCACATCTGTGGTGATCATTCTTTTTTCCATAGGATGCTCCAATATCTGTATCTATCTTTGTTCTGCTCTTTCACAGGTATTCTCTCAGAAATTTTTCAGGGCGGCCTTCAGAATTCCTTCCACATCATCCGGCTCCACACCAGTCACTTTGCTGACGGCACGCAGGGCATCCGTCTGGCTGTATCCCAGTGCAGTCAGTGCCTCCACTGCCTCCTTACGGCCGTCACGGACCGAACTGTCCGGAATTTCTGCTTCTGCCGACACATGGATCAGTTTCTTTTCAAAAGCATCTTCCAGCTTCAATTTATCTTTTAATTCCAGAATCATTTTCTGTGCCGTCTTCTTTCCGACACCCGGTGCCCTGGAAATCGTTTTGACATCATCCGAGAGGACCGCAAACCGAAGTTCATCCGGTGTCAGTCCGGACAGAATCCCGAGAGCTGCTTTTGGTCCGATGCCATTGACTCCCAGGAGAAGGCGGAACATCTCCAGATCGTCCCTGTCCAGAAAACCAAAAAGCTGCATGACATCCTCTTTTACATGAAAATACGTATGTATCTTTACTTCTCCATTCGCCCGGCGAAGTTTTTCCATGGAATTTCCTGTCATATATATTTCATATCCAATATGTCCGGCTTCCAGTATGACAGAGGATTCTGTTTCCTCCACAACCGTGCCTCGAATAAAAGAAATCATTCTGATTACAGCTCCTGTTCCGGTAAAAATTTTGAACTACACGATATCATATCATATTCCATGGAAAAAGGCAAACATCTATTCGGGCTTTTTCAGGCAATTCCATCCGGACTTTCCTTTGAAGTCCCCACTGCTTCTATCACCACTTTATTCGGCAGACAGATAATACTGCCGCCGGAGGCATCCACCGCCTTCTGTTCCATACACAGCTTATCCGGACAGTTTGCATAAATCATTTTCACTTTCCCGTCTTCAATACGGCAGATGTTTGTCTCCCCGATTTTGATCTCCTGATCTTTTTCCAGAGAATATTCCCCGTAAAGCTTTCCTTCCACGGTAATCCTTATCATACTGCGGTTTTCAGGAAGAAACAGAGAGAGCAGAAACCAGCCGGCTGCCGCGATCAGGAGCACTGTTCCGGCAAGAATCACATCCTTTTTTTTCATTTTCATTCCCCAACGTTCCTGATAATAAAATCAGCCGCAGAAAACCTACGGCCGATTTTATCTCATGTTTTTCTTTTCTATAAGTTTAAGATAATGCCTCTCGGACATGCTTCCCTACATGCTCCACAGTTTGTACATTTTTCATAATCGATATGTGCACAGAAATCTGTCACGGTAATTGCACCGTTGGTACATGTTTTTTCACATTTCTTACATCCGATACAGCCCACCTCACAGGCGGATGTAACTGCCTTACCCTTTGCATGGGAGCTGCAGCTTACATAGATCTTCTGTTCATAGGGAACCAGCTCGATCAGATGTTTCGGACATTTTGCCACGCATTTTCCGCAGGCACGGCAGGCTTCTCTGTCCACCTCTGCAACGCCGTTCACAATGTGGATGGCGTCAAAGGGACATGCCTTTACACAGCTTCCGAATCCAAGACATCCATAATCACAGGCTTTCGCTCCGCCGCCCGGAACAAATGCCATCATTTCACAGTCTTCCACACCGGTGTAGGTATAATTGTCATGGGATTTTTCACAGGTTCCCGCACATTTCACAAAAGCCACTTTCCGGGCAGTTTCCACAACCTCCTGGCCCATGATTCCTGCGATCACTTTTCCCACTGCATCTCCGCCTACTGGACATGCGTTTACAGGTGCTTCGCCTTTTGCAATGGCTGCAGCCAGACCGTCACAGCCCGGATAGCCGCATCCGCCGCAGTTGTTTCCCGGAAGTGCCTCACGTACAGCCACTTCTTTTTCATCAACCTCGACGGCAAACTTTTTGCCTGCCACACCAAGGAAGATACCGATGAAGAGACCCACTGCCGCAACAACTACAGTTGCTATGATAATTGCTCCAATATTCATCCCGTATGCCTCCTTAAATCAATCCTGAGAAACCGAAAAATGCAATCGCCATCAGTCCCGCCGTCAGAAGTACGATGGGAAAGCCCTGGAATGCTTTCGGAATATCGTTGTACTGAATCTTTTCACGGATACCTGCCATTAATACAATGGAAATGGTAAAGCCCACTGCTGTGGCAAATCCGTTTACGGTACTTTCCAGAATGTTATAGTCCTTCTGCACGTTGATGATCGCCACACCGAGAACCGCACAGTTTGTGGTGATCAGAGGAAGATAAACGCCAAGTGCCTGATAAAGAGAAGGCATGCATTTCTTCAGGAACATCTCCACGAACTGAACAAGTGCCGCAATGATCAGAATAAAAACGATCGTCTGCAGATATTCCAGGTTCGTCGGCACAAGGATGGCTTTATAAATGATACTGGTTACGAAGGACGAAAGGGTGATAACAAAAATAACCGCTGCACCCATACCGCCTGCCGTTTCGATCTTCTTGGAAACACCGAAAAACGGACAAAGGCCAAGGAACTGACTTAACACAACGTTATTTACCAGCGCAGAACCGATAATGATGATCAATAATTCTTTCATATTCCATTACCCCCTCTTTCCTTTGCACATGCTGTTTCCGCAGGATGCACAAGAGCTTCCGCAGGAATCCGGATTGCTGGGATCAATACCGCGTTTTGCAGCGCCAACCTTAAACTTGTTCTGCAGAGCAGATAAAAATGCCAGTACGAAGAAAGCACCGGGAGCCAGGATGAAAATCGTAACCGGCTCATAGCCCATCTTTCCGGCTGCCGCATCTGCCAGCGGAAGAATCTGTTTTCCAAAGATCTGTCCTGCACCAAGAAGCTCTCTTACAGCACCGATACAGGTAAGGCTCACCGTAAATCCAAGTCCCATTCCGATACCGTCAAACAGAGATGCCAGCGGTGGGTTTTTGGATGCATATGCCTCGGCACGGCCAAGGATGATACAGTTTACAACGATCAGAGGAATATAAATACCAAGTGAAGCATAAAGTGCCGGGATAAAGCCCTGGAGAAGCATCTGCACGATGGTTACAAAGGATGCAACAACCACGATAAATGCAGGAATACGAACTCCGTCCGGGATAAACTTCCTGAGCAGGGAAATCATCAGATTGGATGCGGCAAGTACTACCATGGTAGTAAGGCCCATTCCGATACCATTTGTAGCGGATGTGGTAACTGCCAGAGTCGGACACATACCAAGCACCAGCACAAAGGTAGGATTTTCTTTAATAATACCGTTCACCAGGCGTTCTGCAGGTGTATTTGCTTTCATTCCTGACTACCTCCTTCCAGATAACGGAATGCACATAACCCGGCATTCACACCGTTTGTCATGGCATTTGTGGTGATGGTTGCGCCGCTTAACGCATCAATTTCATTGTCTGCTGACGCACCGTTTTTTGTGTATACAAAGCTTTCTACATTTTTATCCTTAAACTGGTTTTTGAAATCGTCTGTGGTTGCCTTCATTCCAAGACCGGCAGTCTCGCCTATGGAAAGAATGGAGATTCCGTTCAGTGTACCGTCAGCCTTTACACCCATGGCAAACTGAATATCTCCACCGTATCCCTCGGAAGTAGTAACCGTAAACGCATAACCGAGTTCATTTCCGGAGCCATCCTGCGCACCCATTACTTCATCAATATTCTGTGCGGTGAATCCGTTTTCATCCAGACAGGCCTCCAGTTCTTCAGAAAGGCCGGAGGAAAGATCTGTTTCCTCAAACTGCTCCGCATCAGCGAATACTGCTTTGTAAGCCTCCTGTTTTGCCTTCAGATTCTGCTCGGCAATGGGATCTGCAGTGATTCCCTGAACAATCCCCAGCGCAAGACCGGCAACGAGCGTGATCAGTGTAATGGCAAAAGTATCTTTTACAATTTTATTGCTCATGCTTTTTTACCTCCTTTTCCAAATGCAACAGGACGGGTAAAGCGCTCAATGATCGGAACAAGCAGGTTACAGAAGATAATTGCATAGGATACGCCTTCTGCGGAACCGCCGAATAAACGGAAGACTGCTGTCACGATACCAAGAATACATCCATACACGATCTGTCCTTTTGGCGTAATGGGAGTGGTTACATAGTCGGTAGCCATAAACCATGCACCGAGCATCAGTCCGCCGCCAAAGAGATGGCTGAGAAGATAATTTCCATCAAAGCCCATTCCGGAAAACAGCATGTAAAGGATTACAAATACGGCAAAGCTGCCTATGTATGTCAGCGGCACCTTCAGATCGATTACCTTAAACACAAGAAGGATCACTGCACCGATCAGAATTGCCAGGGCTGAGGTTTCTCCTATGGTACCCTGGATGTTTCCAAGGAACAGATTTTTTACGGGAACGGAAGATTCCACAAATCCCTGAGCCTTCAGCGCTGCCAGAGGAGTGGCACCTGTCACTGCGTCTACCACGCCTTTATAGTTTTCCCCAACAGAAAAATTCGTCATTTTTCCTGCAAAGGAAATCATCAGGAAGCATCTTCCCGCAAGAGCCGGGTTCATAAAGTTCTGTCCCAGTCCGCCGAAAAGCTGTTTTACGATAATGATCGCCACCGCACTGCCGAGCACCGGGATCCACAGCGGGATATTCGGAGGCATGTTCAGGCCCAGAAGAAGACCTGTTACGACAGCACTGAAATCTGTAATTGTATTTGGCTTATGCATAAAATGATCATACAGCCACTCAAATAACACACTGGATCCTACGGATACCAGAATGACCAGAAGGGCATGCAGGCCGAAATTCCATACACCAAACAACGTGGTGGGAAGAAGGGCAATTACCACAAGCTGCATGATTCTGCCTGTTGTCATCTTATCCCTTACATGGGGATTGGATGATACATTTAACATATGTTCCATTTTTCTACCTCCCCTTATTTCTTCCTGCGGCTGGCGAGCACCATTTTTCTCATGGACTTGATGCTCTGGGTCAGCGGTCTCTTGGCCGGACAGATGTAACTGCAGCAGCCGCATTCACAGCATTCCATTCCGTCGAATTTCTGGAATGCTTCCATGTCTCCGTGCTGGGCAAAGGTTGCCAGCCGGGCCGGGAGAACATGGCCGGGACAGACGCTGACACATCGTCCGCAGTTGATGCATGCCGTCTCCTGTGCCTGAGACACCGGATCCTCCTGCATACAGAGAAATGCGGAAGTGGTTTTTGTGCAGGGTACATTTAACTGATAAAGAGCAAATCCCATCATCGGACCGCCGGAAATAACCTTCGCGGCATTGTTTTTCAGTCCGCCTGCGGCATTGATCAGCTCTTCCATGCAGGTTCCCGTGAGCACCGTAAAGTTTCTCGGCTGCTGAATGCCGTCGCCGGTAACGGTCACGATACGGCTCATAACAGGCATGCCAAGAAGGACCGCCTGATAAACGGCAACGACAGTATCCACATTGTCTACCACACAGCCCACATCTGCAGGAAGCATGGTGGAATTGATCTCCCTTCCTGTGGTGGCGTAGATCAGGCAGCGCTCACCGCCCTGCGGATATTTGGTCTTTACTTCCTTCACTTCCATACGGGACTCATTTTTCACGAGCTCCTGAAGCTTTGCAACGCAGTCCGGCTTATTGTCTTCGATACAGATAAAGCCTTTTGCATGATCGAAAAGCTTCAGCATTACCCGAAGTCCTTCGATGATCTTCTCCGGTTCTTCCAGCATTCTCCGGTAATCACTGGTAAGATACGGTTCGCACTCTGCACCGTTTACCAGCACATATTCAATCTTTGACGGATCCTTCGGTGCCAGCTTTACGTGTGTGGGGAAACCTGCTCCGCCCATTCCCACAACGCCGCCTGCCTGGATTCGTTTGAGAATCTCTTCTTTTGAAAGATCCTCCAGCTTTGCAGGCGTGAATTCTACAGCATCATACTTCTGGTCGTTTTCAATGATAATGCAGTTTACCATTGAGCCCGTTGCATTGAGACGGCTTTCGATGCCTTTGACAGTCCCCGATACAGACGAATGAATCGCTGCGGATACAAATCCGCCGGCGTCTGCAATTTTCTGTCCCACAAGCACATGGTCCCCTTTGGCTACAGCCGGAACAGCCGGTGCTCCAATATGCTGGGAAAGCGGATATACCATCTCTCCCTGGGGAAGATATTGTTCGATCGGATGGCTCTTGGACAGCTCTTTTCCGTCATAAGGATGAATTCCACCCCTAAAGGTTAAAAGTCCCATATGTATTTCCCTCCTTCATGAATGATCACTTTATTCATGTAATCACTGTTCCTTTTCGTCGCAAAAACATGTTTTGCCGGATTACAGCCGAACAGCAACTCTATCTATACTATACCTCTTTTTATGAAAAAATTCACTATCATTTTATCATATTTTTGTGTATAATTAAATACAATCCACGAAAGGAAAACCATTTTATGATTGTTAAAAAAATGCCTATTTTAAAGGGCTTTTCAGGGCTTGAGAGTGTTAAATTTTTATCGAAAAAAATTGTATCTGAGAACAATTTCAGGCCGGTCTTTTACGATATCGAAACTACAGGATTATCACAATATTCATCTTTTTTGTATCTGATCGGGGCTGTTGTCCGGGAAGGTTCTCAGTGGATGCTCCATCAATGGATGATAGAAAAAGAAAGCGAGGAAAAAGAGCTTCTCTGCATTTTTTCTGATTTTATAAAAAACTATACTCTTTCTATTCAGTATAACGGCGATCATTTTGATCAGCCCTATCTGGAAGCACGATGCAGCGTTTATGGTCTTCCGTCTCCTTTTTCATCGATTCCTTCCCTGGATCTCTACCAGACGCTGAAGCCCTGCAAGGCCCTGTTAAAGCTTCCCGGTATGAAGCAGCCTCAGCTTGAGGCCTTTCTCGGACTTCCCCGAAGACTTTTCTGTGATGGAAGGGAAGGAATCCGCTGCTTCCGTTCTTATCTGAAAACTCCCTGTGAAGAAACCGCGCAGGAGCTCCTCGGACATAATGCGGAGGATCTGACAGGTCTTCTGGATATTACGCAGCTGCTTTCCTGTCTCTGTCTCTGGGACGGTCGTTACCGTTGTGTTCAGGCATCCAGAGAGGACGATGCCGTTTTGTTTCTCCTTAAGCCCATGGAACCGTTTCCTGTCCTGTTTTCCAACGGAAACGGGCATCTGTATCTTTCCGGCCGGCAGAATGAGCTTCGAGTCCTGGTTCCGCTGAATCAGGGACGCCTTCAGCAGTTTTATGAAAATTACAGAG
>CAMBYR010000062.1 GCA_945872375.1 uncultured Blautia sp.
TTTATTGGAAAACATTTTAGCACACTTTTTTCGTTCTGTCCACACTCATTAAACATGATTTCACATGACCGCGAATAACAAGAAAGAATCCTGCTTCGCAGGATTCTCCGCCGCAATGTGATATGAAAAAACAGCACCCTCTTTCAAGGGTGCTGCGAAAAACTCTGATTATGCCCAAACCGGTGCGTACAGCTTCTGGATCAGAGAGATCTGTGCTGTCGTTACCTTGTTCAGTGCTGCCACAATTGCCTGATATGTAGATGGACGGGAACTCTGAAGAGTACCTGCATCCAGGATGGAATCCTTGAAGGATTCTGCAAAATATTCGGAGCTGTTCTGTGTTACATATACTTTGTTTACACCTGTATATTTTGCCTTTTCAGATGCGTAAACCGATTTGAAGGATGCACTGGTATCTGCATTTCCTGCAATGAATGCCAGGAAGTGTCCAAGTTCATGATAGATGGTATTATCTGCAGCTTTCAGTGTAATGCTTCTTGTCTTTGCATCAAAATATCCGGAGTAGGAAACGCTGGAGTCCACATATACCTTAAATCCAAGAGTCTTGAATGCGTTGAGCACTCTTGTATCAGCCTTTGGTGCAATGCTGGCAACGTCTGCTTCATATTTTCCCTGTTTTGCCGGGGTAGGAGTCGGTGTCGGAAGCGGGGTTTTTGTGGTTGTTACTTTTGTTGTCACAGTTGTATAACGGGTTCTGATCTTGGAATTCTTTTTATATTTATCAACACGTTTCGTTGTGACTGTTGTTTTTTTCGTAATTGTAGCTGTTGCTGATGTCGCTGTTCTTGTACTTGTTTTCTGTACTGTCGCACGTTTTACACTCTGCGTTTTTTTGGCAGCCTTTGTCATTTTATATTTGGTGGTAGAACTCTTTGTGTTGGTCGTGGTCGTTACCTTCGGTTTGGCTGCAAGAGGCGTTTCCTCCTCTTCCACGGATACTTCCATAATCGGATCCGTGTAAACCGGGAGCTCCGGAATACTTTCCGGTCCCTGCAGCAGAGCTGTGCTTCCAACGATCACTGCAAGAGCAATGGCTGCACAACCACCAATCACCTTTTTGTTTCTGAATAAATCCGCAATTTTCTTTCTCATACTTTACACATCCTTTCTGATAATTGAACGTTTCTGAAGAAAAATAAAATAAAAAAACCGTTTATAAAATATAAACGGCTGCCACACGAGAAGACACTTTCCCCTTCTTTTCTTTCAGAATACGTCACTAAATCGAAATTTAATGCGGCAACCGGCTGTCATAGTTATAGAACCTTAGACCCTTGGCTTTGCGCCCCTGCCTTTCGACAGGTTTGCCCTTTTTAGTTTACACATATAATATACGCCATTCTCCCATAAAATGTCAATTGCTTTTTCATTTTTTTACAAAAATATTAACCGAAATTTTATCTCTGTTTTCGTATTTTTTCGTAAAAGTCTTCCAACAGAACCTGAAGAATTATGACATTTTGTTTTCTTTTTTCGCAGAAATCTGATATACTGTATGTCATAAATCGTTAAAGAATTTTACGAAAATACCCGCGAAAGGAGCGGAATTATGAAAAATACCCTTTGGGTCCGTTTCCTTTTCCTTTTTTTACTCTGTCCGATCCTGCTCTCCGGCTGTAATTCCTCAAAAAGTTCTTCAGCCGACGAGCCTCCCGTGTATTCTCCCCTGAAAGTTCTGGAGCCGGAAGCACCGGGAAAAGAAACGATCGGAAATCCGCCGGTTGTTCTGGATCTTTCAAATAAGGGGCAGGGCTATCTGACAGCTCAGGTACAGGATTCTGACTCCCGCATCCATATTCAGATGACCGGTCCCGACGGAGTCCTTTATTCCTATTTTATAGATGCAGGAGATTACGCAGTGATTCCATTTACCAGCGGAAACGGTATCTACCAGATTCTCTGTTATCAGCAGCTTTCCAACGACAGATATGCGGCCCTTTACAGCGAATCTCTGGAAATCACCCTGGACAATCCGTTTCTCCCGTTTCTCTATCCAAATCAGTACGTAAATTTCTCCCCGGAATCCCAGGCCTGCCTTCTGGCTCAGTCCATGCTTCCGGATGACGCGGAGGATGTGGAAGGACTGGAAGCCGTTTTCGATTATGTGATTTCTCAAATCACTTACGACGAGGAAAAGGCACAGAACGTGGAAGCCGGCTATCTGCCGGATATTGACGAAACACTGACAACCGGCAAAGGCATCTGCTTTGATTACGCCGCTCTTATGACAGCCATGCTCAGGGCAAGAGACATTCCCTGCAAGCTTCAGATCGGCTACACCGGAGATATCAAGCATGCCTGGATCGATGTCTATATCCGGTCAAAGGGCTGGGTAAACCAGGCCATTGTCTTTGACGGAGAGACCTGGACACGCATGGATCCAACCTTTGAATCCGGTGCTGATGATTCAGAAACGATCCGGGAATATATCGGAGACGGCAGCAATTATACTGTTCAGTTCACCCGATGATCTCACTGAAAGGAGTTTTACATGAAACAGGCTCTTACCAATCAGGAGCTGTTCCATTTTTGCGAACAGTTTTCCATACTTCTTCCTTCCGGCATATCTGCAGCGGAAGGACTGCAGATTCTCTGTGATGACAGTAAAGATCCGCAGAGCAGAACGTTTTTCGAAGCATTGCTCCATGCGCAGGAGGAAACCGGTTCCTTTTCTCAGGCACTTTCTGATTCCGGTTTTTTTCCCGCCTCCATGACTGCCTATGTAAAAGCCGGCGAGGAAACCGGCTGTCTGGATGAGGTCATGAAAATTCTTGCAGAACACTATTCTCAGGAAATCGAAATCACCTCCGGCATCCGGAACGCCGTTACCTATCCTTTGCTGATGCTCGGCATGATGGGCGCAGTGATCATCATCCTTCTGGTAAAGGTTCTTCCCGTTTTTCAGCAGGTTTTCCGCCAGATGGGCCTTGAAATGAACGGGCTTTCTTCCGGCCTTCTTTCCATCGGTTCCGTGATCAGCCGTTATTCTGCTGTTTTGCTGAGCCTATTGCTTGTCCTGATACTGGCTGCCGTTTTTCTTGGCTGTACCTCCCGCGGGCGGGAACTCCTCGGAAACCTGGTTTCACATCTGCCCATTGTCCGCCAGGTGCCCTCCGCCATTGATTATGGACGCTTTACCCAGGCAGTTTCCATGGGCCTTCGAAGCGGCATTGACCCTGATGAAAGCCTGAATCTGGCCCGGCAGCTCGTCTCACGTCCGGAAATCCTGGAACGTATTGAAAAAGCACAGGCTCTCCTGGCCGATGGCGCCCTGTTTGCCGACGCGCTGAAGGAATCCGGTCTTTTTCAGGGAATGGATGCCCGGCTTATTTCTGTCGGTTATCAATCCGGTTCCATGGATGATGTCATGAACCGTCTTTCAGGGAAATATCAGAAAGAGGCACGGGAAATCATTCAGCAGACAGTTTCCATTGTGGAGCCTACCATTGTGATCCTTCTGTCCATTGTTGTAGGTCTTGTGCTTCTGTCCGTGATGATGCCCCTTCTTGGTATTCTTTCCGACATGATGATGTGAGGTGACATAGTATGACGGATACGATTTTTGAACCCCGAAGGAAACGATTTTTTCGTATCGTCCGCCTGCTGCTTCCCGCCGCAGTTCCGGTACTTCTGTGTGTCGTTTTTCTGGCTGCTGTTTCCACAGCCTCCAGAAGCACCCTTGCTCAGGAACAGAAAAATCTGGAAAATGCCCTGAAAAACGGTGCAGTTCAAACCTATGCACTTACGGGAAGCTATCCGGAAAGCCTTTCGGTTCTTCTGGAAAGCTACCATATTACCTACGATGCAGAAAAATTCGTTGTGGAATATATCCCAAACGGACCTAATTTATTTCCCATGATTTCCGTACTTCCCATGACTGGTCAAAAAGGAGACAGCATATGAGCAGACATTTTTCTCCCCGAAAGCATTCAGCGGACTCTCTGTTTTCCATCCTTTTGTTCGGACTGTACGTACTTTTTCTTCTTTTGATGCTGTTGTTTTCCGCAAATGCATATCAGAAATCAGTACAGGAAAGCAGTGACAGCAGAAACCTCTATACAGCCATGTCCTATATCACTGTAAAGATCCGGCAGCATGACAATGGTCAGGATGTATCTCTGTGCACCATCGATGATATCCCTGCACTCTGTCTGACCGATCTCATTGATGACCGGACTTATCAGACTTATATTTATCTGTATGATGGAGAATTAAAAGAACTTTTTACAGAAAAAGGCAGCCAGGCTTCCCCGGAAATGGGTGCTTCCATTGCTGCCCTCCATTCTTTTCAGATAGAAGAGACTCCTGATGGATATTATCAATTCATCCTGGAAGATGCCGGTGGAAAAAAGGAGTTTTTTGTGATTCATCCCGGAGTCCCTGAGAACTGAAGGAGATCAATATGAAAAAAATTACCACTCATTCAAAATCCGGTTTGTTTCTTATGGAAATGATCTTTTCGCTTCTGATCCTTTCTTTGGCAGCGGCCGCCTGTATCCGCATTTTTGCTGCCGCAGACCGCGTCCAAAGGGAGGCCCGGGAATGGAATCATATCCAGGAGCTTACCACAACTGCAGGAGAGATTCTGGAGGGCAGCGACGGGAAACCGGACACCTTTCTGGAACTTATGGAGGGCGGAACGCAAAAGGAGAATACCCTTACCTACCTGTACGATCGTGCATGGACTCCATGCTCCCCGGGTCAGGAATCTTACACACTAACCGTTTCTTTTTCCGGAGATTCCCGGATCAAAGAGGCTTCTCTTGTATTTCTGAAGGGCGAACAGCAGGAGCTTTATTCCATCACCCTCTGCTTTCCCCGTATGAATAACGGAAAGGAGGTTTCTTCATGAACCAGGAAAAACAAGGTTCTCTGGTAACCCTGGGAATCACCTCCCTTTTTTTGATTTTTGCGGTACTCTGCCTTGTGATCCTTTCTCTTCTGACTCTTGGAACCTCCCAGGCAGACCTGCAGATGAGCCGACAGTCCATGGAAAGTACGGCTGCATATTATGACGCCTGTCGGGAAGCTTCTCTTCAATATTTAAAGCTGGAAGAAGAACTGCAGGAATTTTCCGGAACCACACACAGTACCCGGGAGCTTTTAGAAGCTGCCGACTCCCTGAATCTTGACGGCGTGTCTGCTGATTTCCGGACAGGTCATCTGATTCTGGAATTACCGTTTTCTGAAAATCAGTCTCTGCTTGCAGAGCTTAGCCCGAATATTGCCGATCCCGGACAGGAACTGCATCTGGAAATCCTTTCCTGGCAGACAATTTCCACCGGAACCTGGAATCCGGACACCAAACAACCTGTTCTTAATGCAAAGGAGAATACACCATGACTGAGATCAACATGCAGTCCTTTTTAAAAAAGGCTTCCGAAGAACATGCTTCTGATTTATTTATTGTTGCCGGACTTCCTCTGTCCGCAAAAATCGACGGGCAGCTTACGCACCAGGGCGAACGTCTGATGCCTGCTGATACGGAACAGCTCATCCGGGAAATCTATCATCTGGCCAACAACCGGAATTTCCAGCGTTTTCTGGATCAGGGAGATGACGATTTTTCTTTTGCCATCCCCGGACTCTCCCGCTTTCGTGTGAACACCTACCGCCAGAGGGGATCTCTTGCTGCAGTTATTCGTATGATCGCCTTTGAACTTCCCGACCCCAGGCAGCTCAATATCCCCGAAGAAGTAATGGAAGCTGCCGATTTTACAAAAGGAATGGTTCTGGTGACCGGTCCTGCCGGAAGTGGAAAATCCACCACCATGGCCTGTCTGGTGGACAGGATCAACAGCACCAGAGAAGGTCATATCATCACCCTGGAGGATCCTCTGGAATATCTGCACAGGCATAAAAAAAGCATTGTCAGCCAGAGAGAGATCTGCACAGATACCGAAAGCTATCTGGTTTCTCTCCGGGCTACTTTAAGACAAAGCCCGGATGTGATCCTTCTTGGTGAAATGCGTGATTATGAAACGATTCAAACGGCCATGACAGCGGCGGAAACAGGACATCTGATCCTTTCCAGCCTCCATACCATCGGTGCAGCCAATACCATCGGACGAATCATGGATGTATTTGAGCCTTCCCAGCAGCATCAGATCGCCATTCAGCTTTCCATGATTCTGCAGGCAGTGATTTCCCAGCAGTTAGTCCCCGATGTGAACGGTCATAACATCCCTGCTTTTGAGATCATGCGCCTCACTCCCGCCATCCGCAACATGATCCGTGACAACAAGATCCACCAGATTGACGGTGTCATCTATTCTTCGTCACAGTATCAGATGCGTTCCATGGACCAGAGCCTCCTGGACCTTTTCCGTCAGAAAAAGATCACAAGAGAAACGGCTCTGAAATATGCCACTAATGTGGAAATGCTGAAGCGAAAGCTGATGTAACAGCGCCTTACTGTTTCCGTCCGGCCAGATATTTTTTCAGGAAAGCAACAAAGATTTCCATTTCCTTTTTCGTTCCAATAGTAATACGAAGATGGTTGGAAGTTCTTCCCTTGGGGAAATAGCGTACATAAATATGCTGTTCCCGCAGAACCTGGAAAAGCTCTGCTGCCGGACATTCTTTATGTGCCGCAAAAATGAAATTCGCTCTGGAATCTTCGAAGGTAAAGCCAAGGTCAGACAACTGCTGCTTTGTCCACTCTCTCGTCTCCACAATTTTGTCACATGTTTCCCGGAAGTATGCTTCATCCTGAATAGATGCCACTCCGGCCGCAATCACGGTCCTGTTCATGGTATAGGAATTAAAGGAATATTTTACATCGTTCAGATATTTGATCAGTACCGGATTTCCGAAGGCCATTCCGATGCGCATTCCTGCCATAGAGCGCGATTTGGAAAAGGTCTGAACCACCAGCAGGTTTTCGTATTTTTCAATAAGGGGAAGCGCCGACTGTGCGCCGAAATCCACATACGCCTCATCCACGATCACGATCGAATCCTGATTTGCCCGGATGATTTCCTCTATTTCTGACAGCGGAAGCTCTACACCTGTAGGTGCATTGGGATTCGGGAAAATCACGCCGCCATTTGGCCGGAAGTAATCTTCTTTACAGATTCGAAGATGATCATCCAGTGCCGGACGTTCATAAGGAATCCGAAAAAGATCTGCCCACACATCATAAAAGGAATAGGTAATATCCGGAAAAAGGATCGGCTTCTTTCCGTTAAAAAAGGTCAGAAAACACATGGCAAGCACATCGTCCGAACCCACTCCCACAAATACCTGCTCTTCTTTTAAATCGTAAAACGATGCAATGGCACGAACCAGATCGCCTGCTGTGGGATCCGGATAAAGCCGGAGACTGTCCATATCCATTTTCTGAAGTGCCAAAGTCACTCCGGGTGCAGGCGGATAAGGATTTTCATTAGTATTTAATTTGATCATATCCGGCTGATTTGGCTGTTCACCCGGTGTGTAGGGAACTACCTTCCGGATATTTTTCTCCCACGCTCTGGAAGAATCTGTCATATTCTGCATTTGTTTTTCACCCTTTCTATTGTCACTCAGGATTTTTCACTTCAAGAAGAAATCCTTTTTCGCGAAGCATTTGTTCAATCATATCCAGTGTTTTCTGGCTGTCTGCCTCCACCATATGATAATGATAATTCGAAGTAATATTTTTCAGCGGACTGGATTTTCCGTTTTTAATATCATCCAGAAACTCCTGTACATTTCTTCTTGAGGATATTCCCAGTTCCGCTTCGATCTGTCCATAGACCCGATGACGGACGATCACATTTTTCACACAGCCTCCCAGATCCACAATGGCACAAAGCTCTTCTTCCAGCTGTTCATCTGTGTGCTGTACTTTAAACACGCGGCTTGCACGCGCTTCCTGCAGAACATATCCCCGGTTCGTGGAAAACACCTGATAACCGGAAGCCCTGAGGAGGGCAATATCCTGTACGATCACCTGTCGGCTTACCTGACACTTTCCGGCCAGAACAGTTCCTGATACCGGAGTACTGCTGTTTTTAATCTGATCAATAATAAAATCTCTGCGTTCTGCACCTGTCATCAAAACAGACGCCCTCCTTTCTTTCCGGGTAACTGTTCAGTACCTTCACAGTGAAATAGTTACCTTTTCGGAAACTATTTTGACTTTATCATATCCGACAAAAAGATACAACCCAAAATCCCTATAAAAACATGGCAAACACGGATGCTCCGATGACCGTAAGAAGGCCGGAGACCACAATGGAAAGACTGCTCATGGCGCCCTCCACTTCCCCCAGCTCCATTGCCTTTGCCGTTCCAATGGCATGGGAGGCAGTTCCAAGCGCAAGTCCCCTGGATACCCTTTCACGAATCCGGAAAATTCTGAAGATCAGATCTCCGATGATATTTCCCAGAACTCCCGTTACAATGATCACCGCAACAGAAATTGTTACATATCCTCCCAGTTCCTCTGATACCCCCATACCAATCGCTGTGGTAATGGATTTTGGAAGGAGCGTCACATATTCCTCATGAGAAAGACCAAATAAGAAAGCAAGGGCCAGCACAGAAGACAGACTTGTCAGAACTCCTGACAGGATGGCAAGAAGAATGGCAGCCGCATTCTTTTTTAAAGTATCCATCTGCTGATACAGCGGGATAGCGAGACTGACCGTTGCCGGAGTCAGAAGATAGCTGAGATAGCTGGCTCCTTTCTCATAGGAAGCGTAATCCACGCGGCAGATCAGCAGAAAGCCTATCACAAGAAGGATTGCAATCAAAAGGGGATTGCAGACCGGAGACTTTGTTTTCTTTTTCAGATATACACCTGTCCCGTAGGCAATCAGACTCACAGCCACTCCTGCCGAAGCCGAATTCATCATAATCTCATTCATTTTTTCTTCCCCCGTCCGATCAGAAAATCAGAAACTTTCCCGGTGACCCCCATAACCAGAACCGTTGTTGCCGCCGTAATGACACAAAGCGGCAGAAGCATGGGTTTTAGCTGCTCTGCAGATTCCAGAAGCCCCACCGCAGCCGGAATAAACATCATGGGCATAATCTCGATGAGAAATTCTCCTGCTTCCCGTACTTCCTCCAGGGGAACAATATGGGTCATAAGCAGAAAAAGCATCAAAAGAAGTCCGTAAATACTGCCCGGAACAGGCAGCGGAATAAGTAGCTTCAGGATTTCACCGATGCAGGTCACCACAAGAATAATCCCGAATTGTTTCATATGTTTCATGGAAAACTCCTCCTATATAAATTCCGGTCATTCATTCCGCCGCTTATCATAATACAAAAGAGCTCATTTGTCCAGTACAGGTAAAAAGAGCAGCCGGTATTTGCAATTTTTTATTAAAATTCGACTGTATTTTACATTTATTTTGTGGGATTTTTATTGCAATTTATGTTTTACATTTTACGAAACGATGGCTATAATTAATTTTTGGAAAAACAAAAAAAGAAAGGAGATGCTTCCCTTGAACAAGGATCTGACAATCGGAAAACCAGAAAGTGTTCTCTGGAAATTCTGTCTTCCCCTGTTCGGAAGTGTAATTTTTCAACAGCTTTATAACATCGCTGACAGCCTTGTTGCCGGAAAATTCATCGGCGAAAACGCCCTTGCTGCCGTAGGAAACAGCTATGAAGTGACCCTTATTTTTATTGCATTTGCCTTCGGCTGCA